>JBFYQB010000249.1:0-4605 GCA_041302955.1 Flavobacteriales bacterium | reverse complement strand
ATACGAGATGCAGTGTTGTCTCGTGGGCTCGGAGATGTGTATAAGAGACAGGATAAAGCTCTGTGCCCCAATAATAGTCGAAGATGAAATTGCCACTGGTACCGTTGTCTGTGGTGCTGGGGGCATATCTGCCTTTGAAATAGAGCAGGAGGCAGAAGATAAGTGCTGATATGTTGAGCGCTGCCAGCAGCTCACCAAACTCATGGTATACTATACCAGGGCTGAACCATCCCAATCCCACGGATGCTCCCAGAAAGAGTGCGAATGTTATGATGTAGGAAGCCAGGCCGTTGTCCTTGTACACAGGCAGATTGCCCATCGGGGTGATGGTGCCCGTGAACGGCTTACCGGGCAGTAGCTTCATCATGGCCAGCTGCAGCACTGCGAACACTGCGATCATTGCCCACGCAGTAGAACTGCCCCAGAAACGTACGAACCATGCATCATGCAACACCTGATAGAGACCATCGGTCAAAATTGTCTGGCCTAGCAGCAGGAACGACCCATCGAGATGAGCATTGGTATACCACATCAGCATGGCGAATGCAGGGCAGAGCGTTACGAGCAGCAACGGCACTACTGTGCGGGTAATGAGGTTTTCTTTGGCGAGGGACAGGGCCATGAGGGGCTGATTTTGCAGCCAAAGTATGGAAAGCTACCCTATGCGCGCAGATCATTGGCCGTACTGCTGCATCAGCTTGTCCATGTCAACGCCCTTGTTGAGCTGCTCGCAATCCTCGTAGCGGTTTCCCTTACTGTTGCGACATCCTGTGAAGAAATAGATGACTCCGATGTTGATGTCCCAATAGCCATCCTTCAGGTCAGGATTGCCGCGTGCGCTCACATCGTCCAGATGGTCACTCAATGTCCAGTGGTAAAGGCCTTCGGCCTTCAGCACCCAAGGGCAGCTTATCTGATACTTGAGGCCAATGCCGGTAGGAAAGCTGACAGTGAAGTTGGAATAGGGTTCTTCCAATGCAGCTGTAGCAGCATTGACCGGGCCCGGTGTAATATCATTGTACACGCCACCCACGCCTGCAGTGAGGTAGGGTAGCAGCTTCCATTTGTCGTTGCGCAGAATATCATACGTGCCACGAATGCTCAAGGAATGCGCATAGGATTGAAAACTGAGGCCACGCGCCTGCTTTCCTTCGTTGAGGGCATAGGCATCATCACCTATCAGTTCGCCAACGGTGTAGTTCAATTGCAACCCCCAGCGTCTGTTTATCTGCCAGTGCAGACCAGCATCCACCGTCCAGCGCACCGATGGTGCCGGGGCGATGAATGATTCTACCAGATCACCCTGATAGAACATGGTGCCTACACCTATGAAAGCGCCCAATTTGCCCTGAGCGTTGGACGAAAGCGTGCAACACACAAGTGCTGCAGGTAGGATTATACGAAATGATCTCAGGCTTTTCATGACTTTCGGTTTGATGTAATAACGGAAGAACGCTTAGAATAGCACGTACTTTTGGCAGATGGGCAAAATTAACCCGCATCACACCATCCGTTTCCGCAATTCAGACATCCATTTCTCAGAAAAAGGTTCGGGCGATGCGCTTGTGCTGCTGCATGGTTTCCTTGAGGATGGCCGCATTTATGATGCTTACCAACAGAGGTTTTCCGGCCGGTTTCGCACCATCGTCATCGATCTGCCCGGTCATGGGGCAAGCGGCACCTTGGGCTATGTGCACACAATGGATGATATGGCCGAGGCTGTAAAAGCAGTGCTCGAACATCTGAAGGTAAGCAAGTGCGTCATGATAGGCCATTCTATGGGGGGTTATGTCACGTTGGCCTTTGCTCAGAGCCATACTGCCATGTTGTGTGGTTTCGGGCTGTTCCATTCATCCGCATCTGCAGATAGCGAGCAGAAGAAGGCCGACCGTCAGCGCACAATAGACCTTGTGATGCGTAGCAGTGCGCCTGTTGTTGAGGCTGCGATACCTTCTCTTTTTGCCGAAGCGGCAAGGGTTTCGCTACACGATGAGATAGACCTGCTAGTGGCTCAGGCCAAGGAATATGGAGCGCAGGGCATTGTGGCCAACATCCGTGGCATGATGGCCCGGCCAGACAGGACTGAAGTGCTGGCCCATTCGGCCATGCCCATTCTTATCATCCACGGACTCGAAGACCCTGTGATTGCTACCGAAACGATACGCATACAGGCCAAATTGCCTGATGATGTGACTTTCGTAGAACTTAAAGGCGTAGGGCACATGGGTTATCTGGAAGCTCCCGACATTTGCGCGGCCCATATCCACACCTTCGCAGAACGGGCATTTGTGCATGGCTGAGCATTTGCAGATACATCATTCGGCAGACAGGAAGGAGAAGTATGCCCTGCTGTTGCCCCAGCTCAGGGCATTGCTGGAAGGCGAGACCGACCCTGTGGCCAATATGGCCAACTGTTGTGCAGCGCTGCGCCAAACATTCGGCTTCTTTTGGGTCGGTTTCTATCTGGTGAAGGATGTGCATGTCGAGCGTCAAGTATCTGGTGCCAATGCATCGGCTGCGTCATTGAGTGCTTCCGACCGTCAGCTTGTGCTCGGCCCGTTTCAAGGTGATGTGGCATGCACACGCATTGCGTTCGGCAAAGGGGTCTGCGGGTCGGCATGGCAGCAGGCACAGACCATTGTGGTGCCCGATGTGGATGCATTTCCGGGACATATAGCATGCAGCTCGCTGTCGAGGTCAGAGATCGTAGTGCCCTTGATAAAGAATAACCAAGTGATAGCTGTATTGGATGTGGACAGCGACATACTGAACGATTTTTCTGAAGATGACCGCTATGGCCTCGAGGCTGTGGCCCAAATGATGGCCCAACTGCTGTGAGAACAGTCATCATCATAGCCTATGCCGCCTTGCTGCTGCTTATCTCTTGTGCGCAGGTGGTGACCCCCACCGGTGGGCCCAAGGACGAGATACCACCGAACGTATTGGGCGAATTTCCGGCAAATCGGTCGGTCAATTTCACAGCCAGGGAGATAGAGATAGCGTTTGATGAGTTCATCGTTTTCCAGCAGCCCACCGAGAATGTGATCATCTCGCCACCCATGGGCAAGACCCCTGAGTATAGCCTTAGGCGAAAATCGCTCATCATCAAGTTGCAAGAAGCATTGACCCCTGATGCAACGTACATCATCAATTTCGGGGAGGCCATACGCGACAATAATGAGGGCAACATATTGAACAACTACACTTATGTGTTCAGCACGGGCGCTGTGCTCGACAGCATGGAGCTGAAAGGAGGGCTGACAGATGCTGTGACGGCCGACCCTGTAGAGGGTGCCATGGTGATGCTCTATGCAGACAATGCCGATTCGCTGCCGCGCACCAAGCTACCTGACTACTTTGCCCGCACCGACAAGGACGGTCGGTTTCATATCCGCAACATCCGCGATCTGCCCTACAAGGTCTTTGCGCTCAAGGATCAGAATACCAACTACAGGTTTGATGTGCCGGATGAGATGATCGGGTTTCTGGATACGTTGGTAAGGCCATATGCGGCCATACGAGAGGCCCTGCCCGACACGGCATTGGCCAAGGACACCCTTGGGCCCATGGCGACCGATGCGGATACCTTGGTCCTGATGGACACCATTGCCAAGAAGGGGCTGAAGGGGGGCGGCAAGGCCGATGGTTCTTTCACTATCAAGATGTTCGTAGAAGAGGATTCGACCCAGTTCTTGAAAAAATCCTATTGCGAGCACTTTGGCAAACTGGTGTTTGTTTACAACCGTCCGGTGGGCCGATTCACAGCATTGTTGCCCAGCAGCACTGTGCCTGTAAGGCAGCAATGGGCCATCAAAGAATTCAGTGCCGACCGCGATACGGTGATATTATGGACCACCGATGCGGCACCCGACACGCTCAACCTCATCACCACTGCCGACATGCGCAAGGACACGATGCAATTGGTCATGAAAACGCGCGAGGCTTCGGCCAAGGGCGCCAAGGGAGGTGGCAAGCGTGGATCCAAGGCTGCTGCGTCCAAGTTTGCGCTTACCCTGCGGTCGGATCCGCCCGCAGGCAGCTCGCCAAAACCCGACAGTCCTTTGAGGCTCATCAGCAGTCATCCGGTGGTGGACCTTGACCTTGCTCGCATCACCTTGCGCGAGGATTCGATGCCGGTGGTGTTCGATATTACCACGGCCGATACTGCTCTGCGCAAATTCGACCTGCAATTTCCTTGGAAGAAAGGCAAGAAGTATGATGTGTTCATCAGCGATAGTGCCATGACCGACCTGTTCGGCCTGCGCAATGACTCGATGACCATGTCATTCACCGCATTGGGGGCCGAGGAGTTGGGCGACATCACGCTGAACATCACCAATCTGAAGGGACGTTCAAAGCTGCTCGAACTGGTCAATGCGTCAAAGAGGTCGGTGGCCATGCGCACGGTGCGCACCGATGGCCCTGTGCAGTTTTCAAAACTGGACGCAGGCAAGTATGCGCTTATCGTGGTGGACGACCTGAACGGCAATGGCCGATGGGACAGCGGACGCTATGCCTACCATTTGCAACCAGAGCCCATCATCATCCTCAAAACCGATATCGATGTGCGCGCAAACTGGCAGATGGAGCTCGACTGGGACGCCA
>JBFYQB010000248.1:0-2821 GCA_041302955.1 Flavobacteriales bacterium | reverse complement strand
GAGGTGTATTACACCGAAGACCTGCCATCAACCGCTAGCCGCGAGTTCAAAGGCCTCAAAGGATTTCCGTTGCAATACACCATCGCTTCTGGCCCGATGAAAATGGAGCTTACAGCTAAATCCGTAAAGCAAGAGTCTATAGATAAAGACATGTTCACTATCCCTGATGGATACGAGAAGCAGACCTTCGAAGAGTTTCAGAAGTCCATGGGCGCCATGATGGGTGGTCAGTAGAACAATCTTAAACTTTGACTTTAAAGCCTCTGGGGTCGAAACCTCAGAGGCTTTTTCTCATCAGAAGAAACTGATTACTCCAAAGTGAATCTTACCCGCTCGGGCATCTATCGGGTTGTCGAATTGCTTGCCCAAAGCATAAGTGAGTGAGAAGATGCCAATCTTGGTGCTGAAGGATATGCCTAGCCCAAAACCTATGGGACGGTCGGTTATCCTTCTATTGATAGCCCTATTTTCATAATAAGCTCCATCTGCAAATATGAAAATGTAACTATCGAGGTTTAATAGAAACCGGTATTCTATGGTGCCGACAGCAAAAAGGTTGGCGTATATGGATTCCTCGTCAAATCCTCGCAGACTTTTCAGTCCACCAATGCGGAACATCTCACTCTCGAACAAATTGGCATTCTGCATGTAACCGCCCTTCACCCCGAATTTAACTGTGCTTCTGTTTGGGATTGGTATATAGTAGGATGCATCCAATGTGGCATTCAATTGGAACGAATTTTCCTTAAGGCCGGTATATCTATCTGCTTCGATGTCTGAGTCGAATAGTATTTTCTTCAATCCCGCACTGGCTTCGGCATAGAGGTCAAGTCCTTTCCGTGGATTCAACCGATAGTCCAACCGTTGCATCCTATAACCGAAACCATACAATTGGGTGCGCGAGTCAACATTGTCAGGTCTTATTGTTGGTCCCGTTGTAAGTAGTGAACGTGAAATGATGTCTGTGGAGCGTATGTCTGCAAATACTTTTATCAGGTCATTGCCCACAAGATGATATTGAATGCCGATCACACCTTTTAGATTCAAATAAAGAGAATCACGCTTATACAATTCAAACGTTCCATCAAGTCCAAAGGGAGTATTGAAAAGAAAAGGATAGGAGAGGTGAATGTTCAAGTTTTGAGTACGGGCTTGCATCTTTCGCCATGAGATGTCTATCAGCTCACCTCTGTTCAGCGCACTTAGTAGTTTCAGTTTTATCTCACCTGTAATGAGCACGTCCCCTGGATTCTCATTATCAGGAAGAACGCCAAGTATTCCATCGAACTGACTTGCCCGTTGCCTATCCAGAAATACATAGACAGTGGCCTTATCATTGTTGAATACCACTTGAGGTTTGTCCACTTCAGTCACAAAAGGGATTTCGCGCAATCGGGTCGATATCGTGGCAATCCTACTTTCGTTGTATCGGTCTTTGGTTTTGATACCTAAATAATTCTTTAGATAACTGGAGCGAATCTTCGACTTGCCTTTGACCAAGATGCTGTCTATCTGGAATTCCTGATTTTTCTGCAGGTACAGGCTTGCGCTGAGCGAATCATTTTGAATGCTCATGTCGGTCAGGTTCACCTCAGCGAAAGGATGTCCGCGGTCTTCATAGTATGTCACTAATCTTCGCTTAATGGCGCTGAGTTGCGCTGTGCGAAGCGGGCGACCGTTGTAAACGTTTAACTTGATACCACTACGTCTAAGAATTTCCAAAGGCACATTTCCCGGTTTCAACTCGCGGAATGCCATTGGGCTTCCAATATACAAATGCGCAGTAGCAACTCCGTCCTTCCATTTCAGGCTATCGATGCTTGCACGGGTGTAACCTTTAAAGTCGAGGTCGTTCATGATTGATTTCAACGCTTGAAGCACCAATGCCGAATCTGCAAAACTGGATTTCGCTGCAAACAGTTTTTTGAACTGCTTGTCGTTCATTTCTGAGTCATCACGCTTCACTATCAGTCTATAGGATGCTCGTTGACCATAGGTTGTCGATGGCACTGCCATTGCTGCAACATAGAATATGACACACAGATATAGAAGTTCTTTGACTCTCAAAGTGTACAGAATGTGCGCATGAACAATTTCAAGGCTGCCAATTAATAGTGGTACTTCCTTTACTGTGTAAGAACGCATTAACCTGAGAAAAGTGTTTACATCCAAAAAATCCCCTGTGGGCAGACAGCGGTGATGGATGAGGAGCCTTCAGAATAAGATGCCCTCTATTTTTTGAGATAAGCGAGTCCTTCTGTTGAGCAAAACTACCCCATAGGAGGAATACGATATTCTGCTGATGAGTTGCAAGTTTAGTTATCACAGCATCTGTGAAACGTTCCCATCCATGTCCTTGATGTGAACCTGGCTGTGAATCTCTAACTGTAAGCGTAGCATTCAAAAGCAGTATGCCTTGGTCGGCCCAATGTCCCAAATCACCCGATACAGGGATTTTGAGGCCAAGGTCACTATGCAGTTCTTTGAAGATGTTTTGCAACGAAGGAGGGTGCCGTATTCCGTTATTTACCGAGAAACATAATCCATTCGCTTGCCCTGGGCCATGATAAGGGTCCTGACCGAGTATCACTACTTTGACCTTTGAAACTGGAGTTCGGTTGAATGCAGCAAATATCTGAGAGCCGGATGGGTAAGTCTTGAACTGACTTCTTTCCGAGGTCAAAAACTTCTTTAGATGAACAAAGTAGTCGGCTTGAAATTCTGAAGCGAGGAGTTCGGCCCAACTCGCCTCTATGTGAGGAACTATGGTTGTCATTTCTAATTAGCTAAACGCTAAATTTAACGAAGTGATGTTGAAAAC
>JBFYQB010000247.1:0-14409 GCA_041302955.1 Flavobacteriales bacterium | reverse complement strand
ACATGGATGTATGGCCCAATCCTACTACGGACGAGCTCAGATTGCGCACTTCATTGAAAGGTACTGATGTAGCAGATATCATCATTACCGATCTTGCCGGGCGCAATGTTACCGCTGCTGCTCGGGTTCAACTGTCAGGTGACATGACTGCGCAGCATACCGTGGATGTCAGCGCCCTCCCAGTGGGCACCTACATGGTCGTGCTACAAACGCAGCAGGGCAGCACAGCCCGTTCGTTCGTGAAATTGTGAGTGTGTGGTTGGTGATCCGCCCGCGTTGCCGAAAGGTGACGCGGGTGTTTTCATGTATATCCCCACGGTTCCCATCAGTTCAGCAATTTCAAATTGCCTATATATTTGTGTTTCGTAAATACGTAACACAATGACAACTTTCACCAGCACCCTTCCAGATGACCTGCTGTTGCTGCTCGCACAGAAGGCCAAAGAACTCGGACTTCCAAAGAATAAGTTGTTGGAGAATGCATTGCGCATTTATCTCGATCAGCTCAATCGCGCTGCCTATGTGGCTTCTTACAAGGAAGCAGGAACAGACATCAGCCTCATGACCGTGGCCGAAGAAGGTATGGCAGATTATATGGCGCAGCTTCCCGATGAGACAAGGTGAGATCCGGCGTGTCAACCTCGACCCCACGAAAGGAAGCGAACAGGCGGGCTTCAGGCCGGTGGTCATTATAAGCGGCAATATGATGAACCGTTATCTCAACGTGGTCATCGTGATGCCGCTCACCACCAAGGTCAAGAACTATCAGGGAAATGTGGTTTTGCAACCCGACCATCTCAATGGTCTGAAACAACCGTCAGAGATCCTGATATTCCATATCCGATCCGTATCCAAGGACAGGCTGGTCGAAAAGATCGGAACCATTCCCACTAAGGATCTGGAGCTACTGAAGGCTGGGCTGGGGGATATTCTCAGATACTGAACCTAAGGTTCTCCAACAGTCCTTTGCCTTCTTCCCATTACCGGCTCACAGCTCAACCTCAGCAGCAGCCACCACCCGGAGCGCAGCAGCTTTGGGGTCCTTGTGCCGCAAGGTTCACCTTCATCTTCTCTGGCGGAATGCCGCAGCTGTCCGATGCCAGGCAGGCCGTCTGTTTTGACACAAGGATGAAATCCGTCCCGTTGAAATCAAGGTCATATTTGCCGATGGTCTCAGCCTGATACTCCACTTCTATCTCCAGGTCTTCCATGCCCAGTTTCTCTTCCGAAAGGCGGATTATATTGAGCAGTTTGGTCGGTTTCAACCGATGGTCAAAGTCATTGGCGTCCCAAAGCTGAAAGTTGGCCACCTTTTCATCGCGTACGGTGCCGCCACAGTCAATGAAATGCTTGGATATCACACCGACCTCTGTGACGTGAAAATGCTCCGGTACCATGGCACCGTTCTGCAATTTGAAATTCACTGCTTGTGCAGTGCTCAGGTGTTCTTTGATCTCTGAAAGTTTCATGTCTTCTGTTTTTTAAGGTGTTAGCAACAATTGGTTCTCTTCTTTTTCAATGCTTCCGAAATGCTGGCAAAGTAGCGTTGCAGGTTTTCAAGAGCGGTCTCATCTATGCAATAGCAGATGGCTGTGCCTTCAATGTTTCCTTTGATAAGGCCGGCATTCTTCAACTCTTTCAAATGCTGCGACACCGTGGCCTGCGCCAAGGGCAGATGGTTCACAATATCGCCACAGATGCAGGTGTCCACCTTTAGTAGATAATCCATGATGGCCACCCGCGCAGGATGCCCAAGCGCCTTGGCAAGCACTGCAAGCGCATTCTGCTCGTCTGTGAAATGATCGGTTTTGCTGGCTCCCATGCTCTTGATTTTAATATTGCAATATTACGATATAATAAGACGATGGAGACCCCTTTCGCAAAATAAATTGTCCATAGTGATTGGTTTCAGCTGCTGTGATGGAAGTACAGCGTATCCCCACCATTAACCACCCATCATTCCCAGAGATGATCTTCCGCGATAATTGGGATGCCCAGTGCCTTGTCCTTTATCAACTTTTCTCGCATCTCCTATAGGACAATGCGGTACAGTCCATCAGCTAAATTCGCTGGTACCTCATCTGCGCGTATCCGTTCCTTGGTATTGCCTGTAGGCATCATACCAACCGAAGTTCAATTGGGCCAATTGCTCTTTGCGTTCACGAAGAAATTCAATGTAGCTGCGCATTACAGGCGTGAGCGACTTGCCACGCAACCATATCAGATTCCACTCGGACACAAGGGGTAGCCCTCTTACCGGCAGTATGCACAGCCGCCCCTGTTGCAGTTCGTGGCCAATGCCTATCAAGGGCATCACAGCATAGCCCAATCCGGCCATTACGGCCTGCTTCACCGCCTCGTTGGAAGTAAGTTCCATCTTGCGCTCCAGTTTCACCGAACGGTCTTTCAGGAATCGTTCTGTCACATAGCGCGTGCCCGAGCCTTGCTCTCGCATTATCATCGGCAGTCCTTGCAGGTCTTCTGGGGCAAGTTCCCTGTCCAGACCCCTTCGGCCCACCAGATAAAGACGGTTGGTGAGCAATGGTATGCGCTCTATGGCAAACTGCTCCGGTAGCACCGACACCAATGCCAGATCTATGGAGTTCTGCTCCAGATGCGCCAGCACCTGGGTCTTGTTCGTCACATCAAGCTGCAGTTCCACGCTGTTGTGCATCGCCAGAAAATCTGTCAGAAAGTAGGGCATCACATACTTTCCTGTTGAAACAGATGAGATGCGCAGCTTGCCACTGAGGAGACCTTGGAAAGCTCGCATGCGCTCGTTGATGGCGTCCACCTCACCTATGATGCGCTCGGCAGACTGCGCAAGTTCATGTCCATAATCGGTCACATGTAGCTTTCGTCCCACTATTTCTGTGAGCGGCATGTTGAACTGGTCCTGAAGATTCTTGAGCTGGATACTTACGGCCGGCTGCGTCAGGTGCATCGTCTCGGCAGCTTTGGTCACACTGCCCGTGCGCACGATCTCCAGAAAAATGCGAAGTTGATGAAGGGTGTAATTCATTAGAAAACCTAATGCGTATGGTCAGGAATATAAATGCAATTATATGGAATGCGCATTGGATTTTTGCGGCCATAACCAACAGAAAAAATAATGGCAGAAAAACTTGATTTCAATCTGGTGCTGGGGAATTACACCCCCGATGAGGCGGCCACAGTGCTGCTTTCGCTCATCAACAGCAAGATAAACTACCATCAGCTGGACGTTTTCCGGCAGCAAGAGCGCGGGGACGGAGATGGCCAACGGTCCAAACAGCGCATCGAGGATCTTACCACCTCGCGTGAGAAGGTCAGTCAATTACTCGAACGTTCCCAAAAGGATGGGCTGAGAATCTCCGTCCGAGGCGTAATTGAGATCACGGCTGCATAACCTGTATGGAGCTCATCATCGAGAACCTGCGCAACCCTGCGCTGCTGTTCTATCTGCTCGGCCTATTTGCTGTAAGGGTGAAAAGCGACCTTGCCGTGCCCCCCAATTCATCAAAATTCATCTCCCTCTATCTGCTTTTCTCCATAGGTTTCAAAGGCGGACAGGAACTTGCGCACAGCGAAATAGGGCAGGGGGTGGTGTCATCGGTGGCGCTGGGAATGTTATGGGCAGGGCTCATTCCGTTCATCGCTTTTCATCTGCTCCGCAAGAGGCTGAGCATTGAAAATTCGGGAGCTATTGCAGCCGCCTATGGTTCCGTGAGTGCGGTCACGTTCATCACAGCGGTCTCCTTCCTTGGACTGCGCCACTTGGAGTTCGGTGGGCACATGGTCACTGTGATGGCCCTCATGGAAGCCCCTGCCATTATCGTTGGCATGTTGCTGATGCGCCTTTATGGCAATCAAGAAGACGAGCATCGTCCGTTGCGCAAGGTGGTGCATCATGCGCTCACCAACGGCAGCGTGCTGCTCATACTTGGCAGCGTTGTCATTGGTATGCTGGCTAGCGATGAACAGGCACAAGGCATAAGGCCGTTCACTACCGATATCTTCAATGGTTTTCTTGCCATATTTCTGCTCGATATGGGCATAGAGAGCGGGCGCAACCTCAAAGGCATGCTGGGTAGCGGGCGTTTCATACTGCTGTTCGCATTGTTGATGCCCGCAGTGAGCGGGGTGTTCATGGCCATGGTGAGCGGCCAGCTCATCGATTCTATCGGTGATCGCTTTCTGCTGTCAGTGTTGGCTGCAAGTGCGTCTTACATTGCAGTGCCGGCCGCTATGCGCATGGCTGCTCCCAAGGCCGATCCCGGGCTATACGTTCCCATGGCCTTGGGCATCACATTCCCCTTCAATATCACACTTGGTATGCCGCTCTATATGTGGGTAGTGCAGGCTTTCTGATCCTCCAGCACCGATCATCTCGCTCAAATCCTCTTCCGAGATGATCGGTATGCCCATCGCTTCCACCTTTTTCAACTTTTCATGATCCATCTTGTCTCCAGCAGATACGTGGTCGGTCTTGGAAGATGTGGAGCTGACAATCCGGCCACCATTGCGCTCCACAGCCTCCTCGATGGCATCGCGGCTGTAGTGGCTGAACATGCCCAACTCCACCGATCAATTACCATTCATACTTAGCGCTTGTGAGTCTATGATCTCCTGAATGACTAGATTCATCCAACGGGCGCGCAACTGATCGATGATAGCACAGGCCTATTGGTCAAAAGAACACTCCTTCACTTCAACCGCTCAACAATCCATCCCTTGCGGCCCACTATCAGCTTGCAGTCCCATGTGCGCCCATTTACCCCAGGCATCGACTTTATAACCGTTATCGGGGCGCGTTGCTGCTTCCACTCATGCGCCTCAATAAGCACTATATCGCCTACCTGCATGCCAAAAAGTACCCCTCGGAACCACGAAGTTTTTGCGTCAGGCCTCACGGGCATTGCCTCCGCTTCTTCTCTTGTCAGCTTTCTCATTGCTATGGTTTTTAACAAGGCCGGTCAATCATCATACCTTATGAATTACCCAGTATTAACGCACAAACAGCCTTTTTATTGCCATGCGAGGCTTTTTTTCCTTCATATGATCATTGCGGGATTCCTCATACTACCTGCGGCATACCATATACTACTTTCTGCCTACCTTATTCTACCTTTCAACTACCATATACTTCCTTCTAAATACCCCATAATTCCTGCGTAATTCCCAAAACTACTCCCTGACTACCTAATACTACCTTCTATCGTCCCAATACTACCTGCTCAATACTCAATACTTCTTGCTGCCTTCCCAGATCTCTTCCCTAAGCTCTTCACCAAGCCTACTGTCCTCACTATACTTCCTTCTCAATTCACAATACAGCTTACTGCCTTCCCATAGTTGTTCCCTTAGCTTTCCCCGAAGCCTGCTATCCTGCCAGTTCATCTTACCGAAGGGCATGTTAAGACCTTATAGCTACTTGTAATATACAGAATTCCGGCCATTCCCACTTCCTGACTCTCACACATCATATATGATCTCCACGTATGGCCGTATGGGAATATCATATACACCCGTGCCATGCCCAAAGCGACCCTGTCCGGCCTTGGGTTACTGGAATCGCTAAGAGTACGTTAGATGGTCAAGGGCGGAAATTCATTTTCGACACCCGCTTTCACGGCTCAGCAATTGGTGCAAACTTCCAAGTGCGTCACGTTTTCAACCTTGTGCATGGCATGCATGTCCAAGCACCACGCTTTCCAAATGAGTGAATGGTGGAAGTAACCTATGATAGCACAATGCTTAACTGCATATCAGCCAACACCTATCATCCCCCTGAAATCATCTTCGGAGATGATCGGAATGCCCAGCGATTCGGCCTTTTTCAACTTCTCGGGCCCCATCTTGTCTCCGGCCAATACGTAGTCGGTCTTGGCAGATATAGAGCTGACAATGCGGCCACCGTTGTGCTCCACCGCCTCTTTGATACCATCGCGGCTATAATGGCTGAACACGCCCGACACCACGAACGCCTTTCCGCCCAAGGTCTGCGATTGCGCGCCTGTGGACTCCTGCATGGCTAGCTGCACCCCATGAGCGCGCAACTGCTCGATGATGGCGCGGTTGCGCTCGTCTGCAAAGTAGAGAGCCACGCTTTCGGCAATACGCTCACCGATCTCTTCCACATCCTTCAGCTCGTCCTGCGAGGCGGCCATCAGCGCATCAATGTTCTTGAAATAGCGGGCCAGTTTCTTGGCCACCGTTTCGCCCACATAGCGGATGCCCAGCCCGAAGAGCACCTTGGGGAATCGTATCTTCTTCGATGCCTCCACTCCCGCCAACAGGTTGGTCACGCTCTTTTCGGCCATGCGTTCCAGCGGTAGCAGGTCGTCCTTGGTCAGAGCGTAGAGGTCGGCCACGTGGTGCACAAGCCCGGCATCATACAGTTGTTCGATGGTCTCGCTACCCATGCCGTCAATGTTCATCGCCTTGCGGCCGATGAAATGCTCCATCCGGCCCTTGATCTGCGGTGGGCAGCCCAGCTCGTTGGGGCAATAGTGCTGCGCCTCGCCCTCCTTGCGTTGCAGCGCGGTGGCGCATTCTGGGCAATGGGTGATGTATTCCACCGGCTCGAAGCCCAAGGTGCGCTGCGCATCGTCCACACCCACGATCTTGGGGATGATCTCGCCCCCTTTCTCCACCTTCACCATATCACCGATGCAGAGGCCCAGCTTGGCTATCTGGTCGGCATTGTGCAGCGATGCGCGCTTGACGGTGGTGCCGCCCAGTTGAACAGGTTTCAGGTTGGCCACAGGCGTGATGGCACCTGTGCGGCCCACCTGATAGGTGATCTCGTTGAGCCGCGTGATTGCCTGTTCGGTTGCGAATTTGTAGGCGATGGCCCAGCGGGGCGATTTAGCAGTGAAACCCAGTTCGCGCTGGTCGGCAAGGCTGTTCACCTTGATTACCACACCATCCGTATCGAAGGGCAGGCGCTGCCTTTCCTTGTCCCAATGCTGGATGAATGCGAACACTTCATCCAGATTGCCGCACAGTTTTGATGCGTCAGACACTTTGAAGCCCCATTCACGCAGCTTGGTGAGGTCGCCAAAATGGGTGCCCGTCATCTGGCCGTCAAGCATCACGGAA
This sequence comes from Flavobacteriales bacterium, assembly GCA_041302955.1. Lineage (GTDB taxonomy): Bacteria > Bacteroidota > Bacteroidia > UBA10329 > UBA10329 > UBA10329. Next base: position 7,326 of record JBFYQB010000247.1, on the reverse strand, counting down.
TAGAGGTAGCAGTCCAGGTTCCGTGTGGCCACCACCGCGCTGTCCTGCAATTTTAGGGTGCCCGAGGCCGTATTGCGGGGGTTGGCATAAAGCTGCTCGCCTATCTCCTCGCGCTCGGCATTGATGCGGTCAAACTCCTTGCGGGGCAGCAGCACCTCGCCCCTCACTTCAAAGTCAGAAGGGAATCCCGCCCCTTTCAGTTTGAGCGGAAGACTACGAATGGTGCGGATGTTGGCCGTCACCTCATCGCCCTGCACACCATCGCCACGGGTCACAGCCTGCACGAGCGATCCGCCTTCATAGTGGATGCCGATGGCCACACCGTCATATTTCAACTCACAGACATACTCCACCGCGCGACCCAATGCCTTCTGTATCCGAGCATCGAATTCCTGCATCTCCTCCATGCTGTAGCTGTTGCTCAGCGATAGCATCGGATAGCGGTGTGCCACGGTGGGGAATTCCTTCGTCACTGTGCCGCCCACCCGCTGACTTGGCGAATCGGGACTCAGGAATTGTGGAAAGTCGCGCTCCAACTGCTGCAATTCTTCCAACAGTAGATCGAATTCACGGTCGGAAATGGACGGCTGACTGAGCACATAATAGCTGTGATTATGGGCGTCAAGTTCTTGTGAAAGCTGCGAAATTCGGGCTTTAGCCTGATCGGTCGTCATGGTGCGGATAGCGCTGTGTGGATGCCGTAAAGTTGGCAAAGATGAAGGTGTTTGCACCCTGAAATTCTAATTGGCCGCTAAATCGTAGCCTTATGCAAACGTCCTATTTTCGGCATTCTTCTTCAATCGGAAATATGAGGTCTGTATTTACGGCATGGATGCTTCTGGCCAGCATGGTTTGCGCTCAGGCTCAGCAGCTTTTTCATCCAATGATAATGGAAAAGGCAGCTGCAGCAGGCAATCCGTTTCCTTTCGGAGTGGCATCTGGCGACCCACGGCAAGACAAGGTTGTGCTCTGGACCAAGGTTTTTGGCCCGCAAATGCAGGACACCATCAATGTGCAATGGGCCATCGCCCGCGACACAACGATGCAGGATGTGGTGCTTTCCGGAACTGTGCTTTCGGGCATTTCTTCCGCCTTCACCGTTCATGTCGAAGCGGAAGGATTGACGCAGGCCACCACCTATTTCTACCGATTTTCCTTCAATGGAACGGATTCACCTATCGGCCGCACACGCACCGCTCCCGAAAACCCCGAATCCCTGCGCTTTGCCGTGGCAAGCTGCGCCAATTATGAGGCGGGATACTACAACGGCTATGCCCTTATTGCCGCCCGGAACGATATTGATGCGGTCATCCATCTTGGCGATTACATCTATGAGGGAGGTGTCCGAGGTAACAGTATTCGCACCCATATTCCTCCATACGAGATACTTACCTTGAATGATTACCGCAGTCGCTACGCGCAATATCGCCTCGACCCCGATCTGATGGAGATGCACCGGTTGCATCCTATCATCGCCACTTGGGACGACCATGAGGTGGCCAACAATTGCTGCCGCGAAGGTGCCGAGCGTCACAGTTCAGAAAAGGGAAGTTGGGGTGACCGTAAGTCAGCGGCAATGCAGGCCTATTTTGAATGGATTCCGGTGATGCAGCCTGAAAAGCAGAACATCATCCGGCAGTTCAACTATGGCGGGCTGGCTGATCTGTTCATGATCGATGGACGGCTCCAGCGTGATACACCCATTGAGGATTACCGCGACCCAGCCCGATTCGACACTGCCCGCACCAAGCTCGGTCCAGTCCAGACCCAATGGCTCACTTCGGGCCTTCGTGCCTCCAAGGCCAAATGGAAAGTGATTGGCAACAACGTGATGTTCACAGCAATGAATCTGGGCAAAGTGGCCAAGGAGCGCCAATGGAACATGGATGCTTGGGACGGCTATCCCGCCAACCGCGACCGCATTTTCGATGCCTTGGAGGCCGATAGCATCCGCAACGTTGTTGTCCTAACTGGCGATATCCATACCGCATGGGCCATGGATCTTACTCGCAACCCACACGACCGCAAGCTCTATAAAAGACGCACGGGAAAAGGCGTGGTAGGTGCAGAATTCGTGGTTCACAGCATCACCTCAGGCAATCTTGACACACGGGTAGGACGGGCAGCAGGCAATTTGGCAGGTTTGTTTGCACAGGCAAAAGAGCGCAATCCCCATATCCGCTATGTCAACCTCATTGACCATGGTTACATGTTGCTCGACCTCTCTGCAACCGATGCAAAAGCTACGTGGATACATCTCCAGAGCAAGAACTTCAAAACATTGAAGACACGGAAATCGCGAGCCTATTCCATCCCCTTCGATGGCGCAAAGCTGCGGAGGGTCAGACCTTGACGCTCACGGTTTCGAGGCGACCGCAAAGCGATCCTTACCGCTAAGGTCTTTGATGACGCGGCATTTAGCAAATCCAGCGGCCTTCATCACCGCCAACGTTTCCTTCCCGAAACGTTCGTTTATCTCAAAGTAGAGTTTCCCGCCAGCATTCATTGCCGGAAATGCAAGGCTTGAAATGGTACGATAGAAGAGGAGTGTATCCGTATCGGGCACAAACAACGCAAGATGCGGCTCATGAATCAGCACATTGTCCAAAATATCCTTCTTCTCTTCCTCAGCTATGTAGGGCGGATTGCTGACGATGATATCATACATGCCCATCAAAGCCTTTCCCGAAAGAATATCCTGTTGAATCAAGTGTACTTCAACAGCGTTATCCTTGGCATTCTCAGTGGCCAGGGCCAATGCGTTAGCATCCACTTCAAGGGCGGAGACTGTCCAATTCGGAGCATGTTTTTTCAGTGAAATTGGGATGCACCCGCTACCCGTTCCAATGTCCAGAACGTACAGGGCGCTTGTTTTTGTATTTTCATTTAGGATGATGCCGCAGAGTTCTTCGGTCTCAGGGCGAGGAATCAGAACCCTTTCGTCCACCTTCAATTTGCAACCCATGAACTCGGTATGCCCCAGTATGTATTGCAGTGGTCTGCCCGTTGCCAATTTCTCCAGCACTGGCGAAACAAGGTTGATGTCACTCTCAGTAAATCGCTCATCAAGCCTTCTGCTCGACCATTTTACACCTAGTTTCTCTTCAATGGCAATGCGAAACATGGCATCCACCTCGCCTTGGTCGTACATCTCCGTCAGATGCTTGCGAAACAGATCGCGCATGGCCTTGAAGGTGTTGTTGCGTGGTAGCAGCATGGCGCAAAAGTAGAGTAGGGGCCGTGTGGTCCTTGGCGATGGGGCAAAAAAGAAACGCTGCACGGGCATCGTGCAGCGTTTCCGCTTTCTGATAATGACCTAATTCGTTACGCGACCAATTTGATATTGTGCTCCGCCATCAAAATACGTAGCAATTGTAGCGCCCGCCTCATCTTTCCGATTGCGGTGCTCACATTCACACCGTAGAGCCATGCGATTTCTTTGAAAGGCATTTTAGCATGTACACGCATCAGCACCACCTCGCGGTAGTTCTCAGGCAACATGGCTACCAGCTTACGTAGATCATGGTGTATCTGCTCTTCAACAAACTGATCCTCACGGTTCAGATCGCCATTGCTGATCACAGAGAAGATGTCAAAATCCTCTGTACTGTGCTGCATGCGCATCTTTTCCTGTTTCCTGAAGTGATCTATGACCAAGTTGTGTGCGATACGCATGATAAAGGGTTTGAATTTGCCTTCATCATTGTATTTGCCACACCGTATGGTGTCGATCGTGCGTAGAAGAACATCTTGGAAGAAGTCTTCCGCCAGTTGTCGGTCTTTTAGAAGCAGTACAAGATAGGTGAACACCCTATCCTTGTGGCGTTCAATTACTTCGCGAAGGGCTCGCTCATCCCCGTTGATATACAGCTTTACCAGCTGATGATCACTCAGTGCAGTCAGTCGCATGATTTCTCTCTTTTAGGTTAGTGATAGAATCAGAAAGAGTAGAAACCTGCTATGGCGTTGCGTTTAAAGTGAAAAAAATTAGGAGTGAATTCCTAACGGGTGAGGTTTTAAATGCGGCTCTGGTAAGAATAAAGCAACATCAAATTGTGTGGCAAATATAGGTTTGATTTCAAAATGAGGTGGTTTATTCAGATTAATTACTGAGATAATGTTCTTCTGTCATTTGAAGTAGATTTAAAATGCGCGGCCTTGAATGTATGTCTTAAACAGTATGAAAATTTCTGTGATCCAATGGAATCAGTGGTTCACGATGTTTGTGGATATTGTACGGTAAAGATGATTACGTGATTCGCGTAGAAATATTTTGCATTTTATGCTGAAAAGTGAATTTTGTAAGAAAGAAAGTCGCAACTTTGAGTCATCAAAAGACACATAACATGGAAGTAAAAGTTTCGAATCATCATTTAGAGCAGTTTCCGCTGTTTGAGGGTATCTCTTCTTCAGTACTTGAAAAACTTGCCGCAGTAACCACCCTCAGGACCCGCCCAAGCAATATGGGCGTCTACTTTCCTGGAGATAATGCCGATTCCGTATATCTCTTGAAAGAAGGGCGTATGAAGATAGGTAATCTCTCCAGTGATGGTCGAGAGATACTGAAAATGATTGTCAACCCTGGGCAATTGTTCGGTGAAATGGCTCTTGCGGGCGAGACGATACGTGGAGAATTTGCGCTTCCTGGTAAGATTGAATGTTCGTATTACGTGATTCGCGTTGCTGATATGAAACAGGCGATGATTGAAAGTTCAGAGTTGAGTATGAGAGTTCTTCAAGGCATGGGCAATCGTGCTCACATGATGGAGAAACGAATGGAGTCTTATATTTTCCAAGATTCTCGGTCACGCATAATTGATTTCATGCTTACGAATGCTGACGCAACTGGAAAGAAGAACGATTTAGGAGTTATGTTCTTTCATTACATGACACATCAGGATATTGCAAACATCACCGGTACTTCTCGTCAGTTTGTTACTGGCGTGATGAATGGTCTTAGACGTTCGGGCTATATTGGGTTTAATAGGGCTTCCATTACGGTCAAAAATCGTAAAGGCCTTGAAAAAGAAATGAATACCGAAGTGGCCGAACACGTTTAATAGGGGTTGGACGTTTTAGGTTTTCTCGTTAAGAGGAACATTTCGGTTAGGCCGAGGCACCTTTGGTGTCTCGGCTTTCTTTTTGGTGTTATCACAAATGAAAAAGGTGCGCAATAGTGCGCACCTTTGACCAACAAACAGAATTCCTCCTATCGTCATTGAGGGATAACCCTTAAACCCTCAAATGTCGTGAATCATCTTTGCTGGTGACCAAACCAGCCAACGTTTCAAGAGAAATCCAATATTGCACGGAATCACATTCCGTCATCTTCCATTTCAATTATTTTTTTCTTGTAAGCCTCAAACTGGCTGTTTGAGAGATTACTTGATTTGTAGATAGATTCTACCTTGGCACTGTCCTTTAGAAGCGCGTCCTTATCTGAAGGCGAAGCGAATCCGAAAGCGATTAGAAAAGCAATTAAAAGTTCCATTGTTCCGTTGTTTTTTGGTTTATGATTGATTGTTATGGCCTTTTATAGCTTGTTGCTAATCAGGTGGTTTGGTCGTTCATCGATGTCAACTACTTTTAATCGACAAACGACATATGACACCTAAAACCATCGCCCGGGCCCGAGGCATCTTGTTTATGATGGATACCAATGAGCGCTTGGTTCTTCGTAATTATCTGACCTGTTTCGAGTCACGTAAAAAGGGACACAAACCCAAGACACTTATGCTCTTAGATCTTCTCGAACGCTATAAAGAAGATGACAAGGTGATTTTCCTGTTCAGGAAAAAGGTGTTGACCGAGGATGCAAGAAGAATGGTTCTTGCCCGTTTATTAGAGAAGATGTTATTCAGCCTCACACTGGATGTGAACATTGCCAAACATGAGATCTATGATGAACTGGCACAGGCAAGGGCCAAGGTCGCTCAAGGAAAGGTGGCTGCTCAGGTGCTTATAGCACGCGGGCAACGTCAGACCGGTATAAAAACTTTGACCCACTCCATAGAAATTGCCAAAAAATTCGAGCTATTTCATGATCTTGTAGAAATGCTGCTGATTTACTATCGTTATCCAAAAACGGAGAAAGGACATGAGGATTCGGTAGAATTATTGAATGAGATAAATCATGCATCCATCAGCAGAGATGCTGAATTCAAGGCCAGAATCACTTTTGATGAAGTGGTCAGGCAGTATGGCTTCAAAGGACTAAGCCGTGCAAGACCTGAAGTCGAACGGTTGAAATTCATTAACGAGCGTGTTGCAGAACTGCAAACAGCCTACAAGCAGACCCAAGCAACTACTATTGGCTATTTCCATTTACTTCTTCTGATTGAATCGCACCAACTGCAGGGCCAACTTGAAGAGGCGACTGTTCATTTAAAGAATTTGATCAGGTTGGTTGAGGACAGCCCAGCTATTCGTAATCGCGTTCGTATGGCTACTGCTTACGGTAATCTAGCGGCCAATGAACTATGGGACTACAGATACATGGAAGCGGAAATCAATTTTAGTAGAGCTTTGGTGTTTTTGCGTGAAAATTCACGTAATCATGCACTTATATCCGAGTATCTTTTTTATAGCCAATTCTATTCTGGTCAATTGCTAAAGGCAAAGATGACATTAGCTTCACTTATAGTAAATATGAACATCGATCAATCTGAGCACAGAAAGGCGGTCAGGAGCTATTTGATGGCATGCATTGAATTTTGTTTAGGCAACTTCAGTGAAGTTGGAAGATTCTTGCGCGCTGGTCACGCAATTTCCTTGGATAAGGAAGGATGGAATGTTGGTATGCGCATTTTGGCTATTATGAATGCCATAGAACAGGAGGATTCGGATCATGCCGATTCGCTTATAGTCAACTTGAGGCAGTTTGTCCGCGAAGGACTAAGAGGTCAAGAGCTGCGGTCACGCGAGATCCACATAATTGAACTTTTGGTGGAACTAAGAAAGTTCGGATATGATTTTAAAAAGACGAAGGCAGCCAAAGCAAAAGAGTTAGCAGCTCTTTACAACTCCCAAGGAGATGATGCATGGCAAATTCAAACGCCAGAAATTATTTGCTTTCACCTTTGGTTTGAAGCTAAGATTAGCAAGAAGCCTTATTCAGTGGATTACTCGGAAAATCATGTACATCACTATTGATTTGGTGCGATTGAACTTTATAGGATTAGTAGTCCGAAGGCCTTTAGTTCCATTAAAGAATCGCTATTCCAGAAAGAACTGAAATCGTTTCCTACAGTGGCGTTATAGTCATCTTCCAATGTTTTGAGCGTAATCGGTGAGTTTTGTCTGAATGATAGGCGAGGCAACATTTTG
>JBFYQB010000246.1:0-17400 GCA_041302955.1 Flavobacteriales bacterium | reverse complement strand
TCTTGATATCTATGGGACGATGGGCCACGTTCATATCGCCTCCTACGATGACAGGCTTGTGGGCTTCCAGTGATTTGATGTGGTGTAGGAAAGCAACATCCCAGGTTTCTCTGTAGTCCAGTCGAACCAGTTCCTGCCCAGAATTAGGTACATATACTATAACGAGGAAGAAATCTGGATATTCGGCAGTTATCACACGGCCTTCGGCATCGTGCTCCTTCACACCAAGGCCAAATTTGACCGATAAGGGCTCCGTGCGCGAAAGGATGGCTGTACCGCTATAGCCCGGACGATCTGCAGAATGGGCCACGAGATGATAGCCATCCAGTTCGAACAATACCTCTCTGACCTGTTCGGGTGTGGCCTTTGTTTCTTGAAATCCTATGATGTCTGCATTCATTGCGGCAATGCTGCCGATAAGGTCTTTCTTGGCTGCAGCCCGAATGCCATTGACGTTGAAGGATACTATTTTCATGGATCAGTTGAAGGTTTGAGTGCGTCCAAAAATAAGCAGCGGGCAGATAGGCCTATGCTGCTTCTAACTGCTCTTTAATTGATGGCAAAATGGCGCGGTGTACCTTCGTCACCTGCAATGCGATAGGTGCCATGTGGGATCCGTCAAGGCATGGTCGCAGTAAATCAAGCATTCATGAAGGTACTGATATGTGAGGATGAGGTCAATGTGGCCAATTTTATTAGAAAGGGACTAAGTGAGCATGGATTTCAGGTTGATGTGGTTCACAATGGTGCCGATTGCATCAAACGCTTTGAAGAATCGGTCTATGACATTCTCCTATTGGACCTTATCATGCCCGGCAAGAATGGATGGGATGTGTGCGATTACCTGAGGAAGGTATTGCGCTCTGAGGTCCCGATCATCATGCTGACGGCTCTTAATTCCAGCGATCAGGTGGTCAAGGGGTTGAATACCGGTGCTGATGACTATATCTCGAAACCGTTCAAGTTGGAAGAACTGATAGCCCGTATGAATGCAGTGAAACGCAGGTATACGATGCAGGTGAGCACCAGTGGCATCTTGGAATTCATGCACGTGAAGATGAACTTGGACACCAAAGAGGTGATTATTGATGGGCAGACCATTATTCTCACGGCCAAGGAATTCAATCTGCTGGAGTTCTTCATGCAGAATCCTAATATGCTACTAAGTCGCGAACGTATCTTGAATGTGGTATGGGGAATCAACTTTGATGTGGGAACCAATATTGTGGATGTCTATATGAACTATCTGCGTAACAAATTGGAGAAGGACGGGCATCCGCGTATCATTCAGACCAGAGTTGGCATGGGCTACATACTTAAGGAGCCGCAATGACGCTCAAACACAAGATAGCACTCACCTTTTCGTTCATCACCACAGGTATACTGGTGCTGATATTGGGGTATGTTTATCTTCATTCGCTCAATTTTGAAAGGAAGGAGTTTCAGGCCAAGCTTCACGAGCGGGCAGATATCCTTATCAAGACGAATCTGCATCATGATGAAATAGGTGTTGAACAGCTTCAAAGACTGAGGTTGGAACACCTGCGCTCCATGAAGGGCGAACGCGAATTCATGATGAACCTGAATGATCTGGCAAAAGGATTGGCGCTACCAGATTTTCTTGACAGCACTTTCGTTCAGAAGGTTGTCCACAAGGGTGAGGCCTATTGTGTTGACGATCGTGAAATGGCCACCTACGGAGTTAAGGTCCATGATGATGAAGGGGTGTTTCTGGTATTTGTTGCGGCTGAGAACGAAGTGGTGCAAAAGAACCTGATGGATCTCAGGTTCACGATGATCGGACTGGCCATCATTTATATGCTACTTGTCTATTCCATTGGACTTTCTTATGCTTCCTATGCCTTGGCACCATTGCAAAGCATGGCCACAAAAATGAAGCATATCGATACCAATACGCTGAATGAGCGGTTGGTAGAACCCACCGAACAAGATGAGATATGGGAAGTGGCGCACGCTTTCAATAGGCTCATGGACCGCATTGATACTGCCAAGAAGGTACAACAGAACTTCATTAGCAACGCATCACATGAGTTGAAAAATCCACTTACGGCCATCATGGGCGAGATCGATGTGACCTTGCAGCGCGAACGTAGCAATGAAGATTACAGGGCTGCCATGCTCGTCATTGATCAGGAGGCCAACAGGTTGAACCGATTGACCCTGCGGTTGCTTCATCTGGCCGAGACCAGTTACATGGACAAAGCACCGCTCATGCAACACGTGCAGTTGGACGAGGTGGTGTTCAGTTTGATAGAGGATTACAGGATAACCCATCCGAGCAGATCGATCGTCTTTGATGCCGTTGATATGCCTGAGGATGCTGAGCATTTCACCGTTAATGGAAACGAGCAGATGTTGCGTATTGCCATTTCCAACCTGTTGGACAATGCCCTGAAATTCTCATCGGATGTGGTCACAGTATCCGTCCGAATGCAAGACGATAGACCGTTAGTGTCTGTTTCTGATAAAGGCATCGGTATTCCAGCGGAGGATATTGAAAGCTTGTTCATCCCATTTTTCAGGTCTGACAATGCCAGAATAGTCCCAGGATTCGGTATCGGGCTGCCCCTTGTGAAGCGGATAACAGATATGCATGATGCGGACCTGCAGATTTCGTCCGTGTATGGAGAGGGAACCACCTTTACTATCCTGTTCCTCAGTGGGAAGCCAATGGCTTTCTAATGATTCTCTAATTCTGTCCTTAATTGGTTCTAAGATGGTAACGGGTTCTTTGTCACCTTAGAAATCTGGCGTATCCATGGGGGCAGAATCATCCCTTTTCAAACACCTTAAGCACGATCTGCCGGCCGGTCTTGTTGTATATCTCGTGGCATTGCCGCTCTGTCTTGGCGTGGCGTTGGCCTCCACAGGCAGTTCTGATCTACTTTTTTCGGGCATCATAGCCGGAATGGTAGGGGGCATCGTTGTTGGGCTTCTGAGTGGGTCTGCATTGGGCGTTTCCGGACCAGCGGCAGGATTGGTGGTCATTGTGTTATCGGCATTGAAGACACTTGGCAGCTTTGAAGCATTTCTACTGGCTGTGGTACTTGCCGGCATCATACAGTTTGTGGCCGGTTTTCTGAAGGCCGGAGTTATCGGTTACTACTTTCCTTCCTCTGTCATAAAAGGCATGTTGGCCGCCATAGGTCTCACGCTCATTCTGAAGGAGATTCCACACGTATTGGGTTATGACGAGGATTTCATGGGCGACATGGACTTTTCTCAGCCCGATGGGCACAATACGTTCACAGAGATCTATTTCGCATTTCGCTACAGTAGTTGGGGTGCAATTGTCATATCGGCTCTGTCCATCGGATTGCTCCTTTTGTTCGATAGGCCTTTCATGAAGCGTTTCGGTCTGTTCAAGTTTCTTCCCGGGGCACTTTTTGTTGTTGTATTGGGCACATTGCTCAACCTGTTGTTCAAGGGGGCGATCCCAGATCTGTACATGACAGGAAAGCATTTGGTGCAATTGCCAGTGGCCAGCACACCATCTGATTTTATCAGTTTTTTCAAACTTCCAGATTTCACGGCAGTCTCCAATCCTGATGTCTATGTGGTGGCCGTCACCTTGGCGGTGGTTGCAAGTTTGGAATCCCTCCTTTCGGTAGAGGCGACAGACAAGCTCGATCCGCAAAAGCGCAAAACGGATACCAACAGGGAGTTGAAGGCGCAGGGTGTGGGGAATATGATCTCTGGATTGATCGGAGGCCTGCCCATTACACAGGTTATCGTCCGTAGCTCGGCCAATATCAACTCGGGTGCAAAGACAAAGATGTCCGCAGTGTTTCACGGTGTCATACTGCTGATGTCGGCCATCTTCATGGCGCGGTTGCTCAACCACATTCCTTTGGCCGCATTAGCGTGCATTCTGATGATGGTGGGCTATAAGCTGTCCAATCTTGGGCTTTATCGCGATATGTACAAGTTGGGATGGGACCAGTTCCTTCCGTTCATCGTTACGGTGGTCGCCATAATGATGACCGACCTGCTGAAAGGCATTGGTATCGGAATGGTGGTGGCACTCTACTTCATTATCATGCGCAACTATAAGCACAGCTATCATCGACACGCGGAGCGCGGACCTGATGGAGACATCATAGTGCTCACCCTGTCTGAAGAGGTCACTTTTCTGAACAAGGGAAGTATTCAACTTACACTCGACCATCTTCCGGACAATAGTCATGTGGTCATTGATGGCTCCAGATCACAGAACATAGATTATGATGTTCTGGAGATCATTCAGAACTTCTCAACGCACACTGCTCCACCAAGAAACATCGTGATCGAAACCCGCGGATTGAAACAGGTCCGTTCTGTTGGAGCACATTGACCCATAATTCACACCAATAATCATAGAAATGCAAAAGGCGTTTTACAAACAGTTGCTGGACAATAACAAGGCTTGGGTAGAAAGCAAATTGGCTCTCGATCCGGAGTATTTCGCAAAGTTGGCCAAAGGGCAGAGCCCGCCTGTGCTTTGGATAGGTTGTGCAGACAGCCGTGTGCCTGCCAACGAGATCATCGGTGCTCATCCAGGCGAGGTGTTCGTGCATCGCAACATTGCCAACATGGTGCTGCATACAGACATGAACATGCTCAGTGTTTTGGACTACGCTGTGAATGTGTTGAAGGTGAAGCACGTCATCGTTTGCGGTCATTATGGTTGCGGTGGTGTTAAAGCCGCAATGGGAAACAGCTCTATCGGTATCATTGACAATTGGATCAGGCATCTGAAAGATGTCTATCGTTTCCATCATCATGAGCTGGACAGCATAGGCGATGAGGAACAGCGCTTTGACCGATTTGTGGAGTTGAATGTCAAGGAGCAAGTGCTGGATCTTGCCAAGACATCCATAGTTCAGGCAGCTTGGGAGCGCAAGCAAGAGCTGCACATACATGGATGGGTATATGGTGTCGGCTCTGGAATAATAAAGGACCTGAACGTAAGTCTTGTATCAGATGATAGCCTTTCTGAGGTCTATCAACTGAACTTCAAATAGTAGGTGTTTCCTTGACCTGATCTCAGGTTGATATTCTTGTAAAGCCACGTTCCGTGCCTGTTTGGGGCACGCTCACCTGTCCTTGGAGAATATATCGATCACCTTTTTCAAATAGGTGTTCTCATCCTTCTGGCGCGCTATCTCCGCCTCGGCCGCTGCCAAAGCATCGGCAAGACGCTTCTGCTCTGCCATCAGCGCCTCCACTTCGGGCTTGCGCACATCCTTGCGGATATGTTCTGGAAGTTGCAGACCAAGTGCATGGAACAGGTCCACCTCCATGGCCATCGAGAACTCGTGCACTATGCTTACCTGAATGCTCTTTCGCTTGAGCATGTTCATCACCGTAACGGGCGATCGGTCGGTCTTCTTGCCCAAAAGGCTCTGTGTCACGCCTTTTTCGCGCATGGCAGCGCGTATCAATGTGGCGACATTGAAATTTTCAGGCATAGGGTTGCGGTGTTTTCGGGCCATCTAAGCTTTAAGTTAAGATAGATAAGTATAAGACGTACTGATCTTGCAAATATACTTAACAGACTAAGTTTATAGCTTAGCGCTGTAAGTCTTGGAGGGTGGGTACCCTCCTCTTGGTACGGGGTATGTATTACCTAAGAGGAAGGTATTCTTAGCTGTAAGATTACCGAAATAAGTATATAGCTTATTGCGGTATGTCTTGGATAGATGTTATCGGGTCGGGAGCAATGAAGTTCATTCAGGGCTCAGTTAATAGCACAACATGAGTGTCCCTGAGGAACGCTCTTGAACGCCCTTATCATAGAGCATATGCCAACTACAGGCGAGAAGTTTAAAGCGTCCCGGTCCTGCAGAGCGCAGCATTCGATAGAAGCTCATCCCGAAATCAAGGTACATTGATCGAAGGGCAAAAAAAATCCCCGATCGAAGCCGATCGGGGATTTTTTGCTTTGGACAAATTCCAAGCTACTATTTCATACGCTTCTCCTTGATGCGTGCTTTCTTGCCTGTAAGGTCGCGCAGATAGAATATACGTGCTCTGCGAACAACACCGCTCTTGTTGAGCTCAATGGAGGTGATGCTTGGATTGCTGAAAGAGAAAACCCTTTCAACGCCAACACCACCGCTTATTTTGCGAACAGTGAAGGTCTCTGTTGCACCAGCACCTTTACGCTGAAGCACAACGCCTTGGAATTTCTGAGGACGGGTCTTGGCACCTTCAGTGATGAGGTATTCAACAGTGATAGTGTCACCACCTTTGAAATTCGGGTGCTCTACCCGTTTATTGTATCCTTCTCTTACTTGGTTTATCAGCGCGTCCATGGTGTGCTATTATCGCTTTGTTCAGTGTCCCAAAAATGGGTTGGCAAAAGTATATGTTTTTTCTTTCTGCACTACACTGCGTGCAAATATGCGTTTCTCATTTTTCAACTATCGATTGTTCATCGAGAATTGGTTGTCGTGTCGAGGTATTTGAGGGCACCGAACCCAAGCAGAAATTGACCTGAGAGATAAAGACTCATGTTCAATACCTGATCGTAGGGGAAATCGACCACAAACTTGTTCCAAGCAATGACACAATCAGATAGGATGAACAGAATGGCCCCAACGAGTATCAGGTTGAAGTTGTGCGATGCTGTGTGTCCATGGCGCAAAGTAGCCGTGATGCCCATAGTGGTTATCACCGCAGTGTAGGCCAGCACGGGAATGAGCATCTCTCCGAGTTTGTCAGCCTTGACCAAAAGGAGAAAGAACAGTGCCGTGAATCCGATGAACGGGATGGAAAGCAAAAGTGCCTTGCCGTATGAGAATGTATCACGCGACCGTTTTATCGACCCGATGAATGCCGCAGCATATCCCAAATGGGCTATCAGAAAACAAAGCAGTCCAACGATGAAGTAGGTGGGGTTGCCCCGATCCAGCATTAGCGCAATATCCCCGAACCATGAGAACAGAAGTCCAAACTGCATAAGCCGGTAAAAGCTGTTTCCTTTCGCTGTGGTATGCTGATAAAGCATCAGCATCAGTACCGGCATGAACATCGGTTTGATGACAAGATGCAGCGTGTGCCACTCAAAAAAAAGAACGGTCAGATGCAGCAATGTCAGCGAGAAGAATACTACTCCATAGTTTTTCAGAGAAAGATTCATTGGGCCAATTTTCGGGATTGAGTGGATTTTGAGGCGGACTCCATTTGACGAATTGACCTGACCACTCGTGCAAACCAAAGGAAATTGATCAGGGAGAAAACACCGACATAACGCAATAGCACTTCAAATTGGTCCGATTGCCAGAAGCATAGTGCTACCAACATGGTGCTGAGAATCCGACCATATTCGGCCGGCACTATCCATGTTCGGTTGTCAAAAAGGCCACCGATCGTAACCAGGCCATAGATGACATAAGCACCACAGGCGATCATTTGGGTCATGGACAGTCTTGTTTCGAAGAACAAAAGCCCTGTGGCCAGTGCCAACAGCCAGGTGAACATCACAACTGCATATATATAATGGCCCAGAGGTATTTCAGCATCATACTTGCGGTAGGTCTTTAGGTCAATATCCTTCGGGTACTGAATGCCACCGAGGTAATCTGGCTGCCAGCCTGGATGCTTCAAAAACACAAGCACCTTGTCCTTCAGTCCTACGGAGCGCTTGGATAGTTCCCAAAGGTCTTTCCAATAGTGGAGGTTGGCCCAAACAGGGTTCCAACTGTTCAGCGGAGTGGTGATTCCGTAAATCACTTCCTCCTCTTCTTCTTGAAAAGTGCCGAACATTCGGTCCCAGATGATGAGCGAGCCAGCATGGTTCTTATCAATGTACTTCGGGTTACTGCCATGGTGCACCCTATGATGAGAAGGGGTATTGAAAACCCATTCTATCGGCCCCATTTTTCCGATGATGCGCGTATGGATCCAAAACTGATACAAGGTGTTGAAGGCACTGACGGTGAGGAACATGACGGGTTCAAACCCCACCAAGGCCAGTGGCAGATAGAACGCCCACGAAAAACTGTTCTGCAACCATGATTGCCTGAGTGCTACAGAAAGGTTGTATTCCTCGCTTTGATGATGCACCACATGGGCAGCCCACAATGCATTTATCTCATGGCTCAAGCGATGAAACCAATAGTAGAAGAAATCAACCGCCAGAAACAGGATCACCCAATTGATAAGCGAACTCTCCAGAGAGAAAAATCTGAAATGCTCATACAGATACAGATATCCGAAAAAGAGCACTGTTTTGAGGAAGATACCCGTTACCTGCTGGCCTATCCCGAGTCCTATGTTGGTAACAGCATCATTGATGCGATAATAGTCGCGCTTTTTCCAGAGCGAAACTGCCAATTCTATACCTATCAGGGCAAAGAACACGGGAATGGCCAATGCTATGTAATTCACTTCCATTGGGGTAAATGTATGAAATGAGCAGATTTTTCGCCTAGCCGAAGTTTTTTGATGCATGCCTTTTCAGAACGGTCAACTCAGTTTCAAAATGGTGGGGTATGGTTTGAGCACATGGGTTACTTTTGCTCAAATGAAGCGGTATCTGCTCGATATCTCTGTTGTTGCCCAATTCAGGGCACGCATGGGGGCTTATTTCCTTAAACGTGATGCCATTGGCCGCACACGAAGCGCCAAAAGCGTTTCTCTTGACGAAGCAGTAAAGCTTGGTGTTCTGTTCACTGGTGAGGATGAACAGACCTTCAATACCATCAGTGCGCTTCTCAAGGAACTGCGCGCCAATGGTAAAAAGGTCAAATGCCTGGGATACGTGGGCAGGCCGCAGGCGGCAGCATCACTGCGCTCCAGTCAGGATTTGGATTTTTTCTCTCAAGATGATCTGAATTGGCACTTTGCTCCAGAAAGCAGTCGAGTAAGAAGTTTCTTGGACGAGCCATTCGATATGCTCATAGACCTTGGTCTTTCGGAGAGTTTTCCAGTTTTGAATCTTGTGGCCCATTCAAAGGCCAAGTTCAAGGTAGGCAGATTCAGTGCTGATAATGAGCCTTACATGGATTTGATGATCGAGACTCAGGATGCCATGGAGCTGCGCGAGTTCATTGCACAGATAAAGCGCTATCTCGCCATGTTGGATGGCAAAAGGTGATGTTGATTCTCGTACGCAGCAAGAAATAAATTCAGGTCTTACAATGAAAGCACTAATTGGAACAGGCGTTGCAATGGTCACGCCCTTTGATAGCAACGGAAAGGTGGATCATTCCGCACTGGCCAAACTGACGGATTTTCTGGTGGAAGGAGGGGTGGACTATCTTGTGGTCATGGGCACCACGGGTGAAAGTGTCACGCTGTCAAAATCAGAAAAGAGTGAAGTGCTTTCTACCGTTTTGAAAGCAAATGCTGGAAAAATTCCTGTTGTTCTCGGCATTGGTGGAAACAACACTGCAGAGGTTTGCAATGAATTGGAGCATTTGGATACGGCAGGTTTAACTGCGATCCTATCCGTATCTCCGGCATACAACAAGCCAACCCAGAATGGCATTTACGCGCACTACGCAGCCGTTTCCAAGGCCAGTCCGCTACCTATTATATTGTATAACGTACCAGGCCGCACGGGCTCCAATATGTTGCCAGCCACAACCCTCCGATTGGCCAATGACTTTGATAACATCATCGGTATCAAAGAAGCATCTGGCAATTTGGAGCAATGCATTGCCATACTTAAGAAACGCCCAATAGAATTCCTTGTGATAAGTGGTGATGACAACCTGACTTTACCGCTCATAGCTTGCGGTGCACATGGAGTAATATCGGTTGTCGGAAATGCATTCCCAAAGGCCTTCTCCGACATGGTTCGTGCTGCAATGAGCAGTGATTATGTAACAGCTCGATCGCTACAATATCGACTATTTGATATTGTCAATATGCTGTTTGAAGATGGTAATCCCGGAGGCGTGAAATGTGCCCTGCATGTATTGGGCATTTGCGAAGAGCACATGCGGCTTCCACTAGTTCCGATATCGCAAGAACTCAGGAATCGCCTTAGTGAGCATGTAAAGGCTTTTTTCTAGTACGCATAGGTGGCGGCTTGGGCCGAATCTCCGCTCCATTTCACTACCACCTTGCCTGTTTGCCCTTGGCGCATGCTTTTAAGGTCAAATTTCAATGTTTCGCGAATCAGTGAGCGACATGGATCCTCATCGTCATTGATGTGGGCTACATGTAACAAGGCCTGAGGCGGCATGCTTTTCATCATTGCCCCTGAAAAGTAGACCCTCCAATCGTGAGTTTTACAGCCGCCAGAATACTGCACACCGATAAGCAGTGTGTCGCCAGAAACAGCCCATTGTGTTATGGTAAAATCCACATTGAACTTACGGGAAGCCATTTGAGCATCTGTTATGATGGAGCGCATCTTGGACTTTTCCATTTTTTGTGATTGAGGCACAGCTTCGTTCTTCTGTGGTTGAGGCGCAGCGGCTGTTTTTTGGGGTTGAGGTGCAGCATCTGCACTCTGTTCATTGTTCTTACAGCCCAACATGGGTATGGCGACAATCAGTAGCAGATAGAAATAGTATCTCATTTTGGGTTATTGAAGTTTCGTGAAACAAAGAACGCAGGAAAAGATGCCCCTTCCTGCGTTCCCATTGCATTATTGCATTCGTCACTGTTTCAAATGCACCAATTTCTTGGTGGCCCTATTGCTCTCTGTGAAGAAATTGAGGTGATAAACGCCTTCTGACAGGCTGCTGATATCAAGGGTCAAGTTGTGAACGTCAGCGGGAGAGAAATGCTTCACGGTTCTTCCGGTCATATCGCTCAGGCTGATGTGAATCACCGCTCTATCTGTCGGCAACTCAATGTTGACCAGTCCACTGGAAGGATTCGGATAGGTGCGGATCACATCAGCAAGCGTCAGGTCGTTGATGCCAACGTTGCTGCCAACGGTAACAGTTGCGCTGGTGCTGCATCCATTGGCATCGGTCACAACGGCTGTGTAGTTGCCAGCGGTAAGTCCAGAGATGGTGGTGCCGGTCTGAGTTCCTGGATTCCAATCGATACTGTATGGTTCCGTTCCACCCGTAACTTCTACAGTAGCAGTTCCATTGGCTCCACCTTCCCAAAGATTCTCTCCTGTGCTTGATGTTGATGCGGATGGTGATGCATTGACGGTAATGTACCCGGGTGATGACAGAACATCGGTACCGGCAGAATTGGTGACAGTCAAAGAAACGTCAAATGTTCCTGAGTTATTGAAGGTCACAACAGGATTTGCAATACTACTTGTAGACGGAGAGCCACCTTGAAACACCCAAGCATATGATAAGCTATTGGCCGGAGTGCTTGTGTTATTGAATGTCAATGGAACTCCTGTACATATAGTTGTGGTGGCCACAGAGAAAGAAGCTTCTGGAACTGGAACAATGAACGGAAGACAGAATTCAACCGATTCTTGGTCAGTGAATTGCGCACCCTCTCCGATCATATTGCCAAATGGGTCATTGACCTCATAAAAGCCCTGTCCAAAACCACAGCAGATACCATCGTCATAATCATCCATTATGGTAAACGTGTAGCATCCATCTGCCAGACATGTTGGAATAGTGACGGCTGCGTTGGGAGTGCTGTAACCATCACCGCTTGCCACCAAAACATTCAGGTCATTCCTTATCTCCCATGAAGTTTCTCCGGGATAGTTGTCCAACTGGATCACCACGCTTATCTCATCTCCATCCACAGTAGTGAAATTCACCGATATGACGTCATTGTCCAAATTCTCATCCGAAGCACCGTTCGGGGCAGAAACACTGAACTCGATCGTATGGTCGCCTCCAGCAAATGTCTGCTGATCAAATGTTAACACCTCGGAATCATTAAAGTCCAATGAACCTGTCCAGTTGAGCGGTGTCTGAGCAACTCCATCCACAGACCAGTTGATGGTAGCAGAAGTCAGTACATCGGTTCCACGATTGCGAAGGGTCAATGTTGGCGTTACAATATTGTCGCAAAGTGTTGCTCCAGAGGTCACACCACCTATTGCCTGCGCGGAAGCATCAAGTGCAACTGTTGGTGCATTCGGGTCAAATCCGTCCAAGGTCAAGGCCCCTGTATTCTGTGGGTCAAGCCAATCGCGAAGGCGCGTACTGGAACTTGAGCCATCCCAACTCACATTGAAACGGCCATAATAGTCGTCCACATTATTGTTGCAATTCGCGCTTCCTCCAAAAAGCTGACCTATGATGCGTTGGTTCTGGTCAAAAAGTGGAGAGCCAGATGATCCGGGCTCGGTTGTGCCATCTTCCCAGTTGGAGATGTGCCAGCATGCTGCGCTCTGCCAATTCTCTGGAGTTGCGGCATCATTGTCGAACGATATTTTCTTGTAGTCGCCAGAAGGGTGATGAATGGCGATCGAGTTGGTAGGCGCTACGCCAGAACGGTCCCAGCCCGAGTAGTATACATTGTGGGCAGGAAGTGGTTCAGAGTTCAACTCTAACAATGCAAAATCCGATCCGGCATTCTGTGCCCGGATGACAGCACCCTGCGTGAAATTCCCTCCGGAAAGATTCGGCCCGCCAGTATTAGCGCAGCCCGTACGTTCGTAGTCAAATTTGAATACCCAATTGTTTGTGGCACCTCCCATGCAATGGTTTGCAGAAAGGAAATAAGGAGTGCCGTCCTGAGCAGTGTTGTTCACCATGGCACCTGTGCAAAATCCAGAACCACCGCTTATCATAATGGCCACACTGCGCTTATGGTCTTGCCAGTCTGCACCTTCTGGGCAGTTGACATTGTTATTGCAGGCACCGCTGCCTCCTCCACGCGACTCATCAAGACGGAAGATGTCGCGATAAGCATGAGTAACGGTCTGTAGAGAAATACGTCCCATTCCACGTACGATGGCCGGCTCATAATATTCGATGAAAGCGATCTGGCCAGGCAGCGGAAAAGTGGCAAAACCACCATCAGCACGATTATCTTCATTTGTAAAAGGACCATATACGGTTGATCCATTGGCATCGTAGAAATGAAGTGTGGAGCCAACAGGAAGATACAGGTCGTCAAAAATGAAGTTGACGGAATATGCGCCCTCACAGCGAAAACCCATTCGCCACAAGCGGGCGCCACCTTTCATTTCTTCCCATAGGCCATTAGAATTGGCGTTGATGCTCACTTCAATATTCTCACCGAAACGGTAGGGGCCTATTTTGAGAGCATTGTTTATCTCGTCCTCCGCCATCAAGGTTGCTACGTCCACAGCAGGCATTTGCTCTATGGGAACTTCGCGCGAGAACAGATCCATTGTAAGGCTCTTTGGGAGGCCTGACTGTGCCATGGATATGGCAAATTGGAAGAGTAATAATGCTGATAATGCGTAAGTCTTGATCATTTGAGGAATGGTTTGAGGGGCGCAAAGTACAGGAACATGCAGGTTGACATTGTCTCGTGACTGGCGATCGGAACAAGTGCTATGCACCAAGGAAGCTGCCACCACAAACACGAAGCACTTGGCCTGTTATAGCTTGTGACCCCGGATGTGCAAGAAATGCGATCGCTTCTGCAATATCCGAAGGTTTGCCGCCTTGAGCAAGCGATGTAAGCCGTTCTGCGAACATTCTTGTCATAAAGGGCATGGTCTTGACCATATCCGTCTCGATATAGCCCGGAGCAATTGCATTCACCGTAATACCACGGGAAAGCAGCTCTGCTCCCAGTCCTTCGCCAAAGGCAATAAGTGCCGCTTTGGAAGCCGTGTAATTGGTCTGTCCGAAATTGCCAGCTATTCCGCTTATGGACGAAGTGTTTATGATTCTTCCGCCATTTGGGATAAGCCCATGGCTCAACGCTTCGTGCGTCAAATTCATCACCGCGGTGAGATTGATGGCTATCAATTGATCCCAGTAATTCTCAGGCATCTTGGCCAAAGTCTTGTCTCGGGTAATCCCCGCATTGTTGACAAGGACATCCAAACGTCCGAAGTTGGCCTTAATGTATTGAAGCAACAGCGTGATCTGAGAGTCTTGAGTAAGGTCACCGCCAAAAAAATGGACGTTATCGGTCAGAATGGATTTTGCCCGTTCTTCCATCTGGGGCATATCAGCAATGATAACAGTTGCTCCATCAGCCGCTAGTCGCCTTACAGCGGCAGAACCGATTCCACCGGCACCTCCGGTTATTAAACATACCCTGCCTTGGAGACCGCCTTCCGCATAGCCGTCATTGAGGCTGATGGCCTGGCCGGTTATGAATGCCGCACGTCCAGAACCGAAGAAGGTTACAGGCAGACCAAGTGACCGCATACTTGCTTGGGCAGGCACTTTCAGAAGATTCACCGTTCGGCCCTTGCCGCCAATTTCCTTGGCAAGTGATCGAATAATACCTTCAATGGAACGTTGAAACGAACGTGTTTTAACATCATCGATATGCTTTGGGTCTAAAGCCAGCACAACAATGTTGCTTATCGGGGCTGCAACTTGTTGCTGCAACTGCTTGAAGATGTTCTTCAGGCCAGCTTCGTCTTTGACATCTCGGGCATCAATGACCTTCACATCAGTTGAAGCATCAATGGAATTGCCCCAAGGCGAGGTGATACGTTGAAGTAGGGCAGGAGGAGGGAAGCCCAATGCGGCAAGGATTTTCTCTTTCATTTGGTCTGGTTTGGGGTGTGCAAGGATAGTGGATAATGTTATCTCATCGGGATAAACGGTCGTATGATGATTTAGCTAATTTTCCACCGAACCAAAACATGTATGTTATGAGTGTAATGAAAGAATTCAGGGATTTTGCCATGCGTGGCAATGTGGTGGATCTGGCCGTAGGTGTCATCATTGGTGGTGCATTTGGGAAAATCGTCACATCGGTTGTCAACGACATTATCATGCCACCGATAGGTCTTGCCGTTGGAGGAGTCGACTTCAAAGATCTGAAACTGGTGTTAAAGGATGCAAGTGTTGATGAGGCAGGTGCAGCTATAGCAGAAGTGGCAATCGGCTACGGTAATTTCATTCAGACCATTTTTGATTTCACCATAGTGGCGTTCTGTATTTTCATGATCATCAAAGTGATGAACAACATGAAGAAGAAAGAGGAATTGCCTGCACCCGCTCCCACACCTCCAGCACCGACCAAGGATCAAGAGTTGTTGTCTGAGATTCGCGATCTTCTGAAGAAGTAACTGTTTTTCAGTTGTTTATTCAAGTGAGTGAAACATGGATGTCGGCCTATTGGAGGCTACAGACCGGCTCTTTTCTCCCTCGAGCGAATTAAAAAGGGTCCTTGCAGTTAACTGCAAGGACCCTTCGTTTTTTCGGTCATTGAAGGAGAATTCAGACCATTGGTGAAGTAGTTGAGAGGGGTTATCTGCCCACTACAAAGCTGTGCGATAAGGTGCCTTCTCCAGAATCGAGTACCAACATGTAGTTGCCACTGGCCAACCCATTCAGGTCGATCGTGGTGACTGTGGAACCGGTGCCAAATTCCAACACTTTACGGAATAATCTTTTTCCGCTCAGGTCGTAGACCTCCGCACGTGCGCGGAAAGCATGGACAGCATCAGTATGCAATGAAAGCACTCCGTTTATCGGATTGGGATAAATGCTTGCTGCGGCAGGGAACTGATGTTCGTGCGCATGGTCATCAATACCAAGGATACTGAGGTCATAGTCATCATGGCCAGCAGTGATCGGAACAGCCAGTTGGGCTGCGGTGGCAAGCGTGGCTTTCACCACATTGGCCATGAATGTCAGATTGAGTGTGCTAATGCTGTCGCCCGCAGTGTGGTAATTGAAATTGCGGAAGTTGGCGCCATCGGTTAGCATCAGGGCCTTCTTGCCTGCATCCCAGAAACGTGCGTGGTCACTTCTGCGAAGGTCTGGCGTCAACGAACCTGTTCCAGGTACTTCGGCACTCAATACTTTCAGTTCTGGCACGTAGGTGGCTGCAGCATCCAGATAATCAGTAATGAGCGAGTTGGAAGCAGTGTTGCCACAGGCGAAGATGAAATTGCCGCGATATTCATCATCGACAACTGCCTGAGATGTTTCAGGAAAAAGAACGTTGAATCCCTGCGGCAATTGCTGGCTGTTGGGCTCATCAGAGTAGAAGCCGATCATTTCGAAATTGAGCACACCTTGAATATCCTCGTAGGTCTTGATGCCGTTCTGCACATACCGCAGACTGCCAATGAGTCCCAATTCTTCGGCATCAAAGCCGATGAAACGGATCGAGTGCTCAAAATCATATTGAGAAAGAATGCGTAATGCCTCAATGACACCAGCTACTCCCGAACCATTGTCATCGGCTGCTGGGCCTTCGGACACTCCATCAAAATGAGCATCGATGATGAAGGTGACCGCTTCATCGCGCATGCCCGACTGCCGCCCTATAATATTGCTCATATCGGTGCTGCTGTGGGTGAAATCGTGCCGTTCGGTGATCAGGCCGGCATTTGTGAATGCATCCTGAATGTAGGTGCGCACCTCCTCCAATCGCTGAGGGGCGGCATCAAAGTGCCGTATTCCATTGACGGCCTCGAGGCAGGCGAGCAGATTGGACTCGCTTACCTGCGCCACCATATCTGCAATATCGGCCTGCTGGCCATCAGAGGCCACAAGCCGTATGCGAGTACCGAAAATGCCAGCGGCATGTGCCGAATAGTCCCATATCGCGGTATGAGTGCCTGAGGTTATTCCAGTGCCGACATCACCAGTTACGGTGCCGTTTTCAGCGAGGGCAAAGTACTCTCCACCATCTGTGGAGAACTTGAGCCATACCTCGCAGGGAGCATCCTCTGCATCGGTAAGTTGATAGGAGATGGTAAGCTGTTGCGCAACGGCATCAATGGTCACATTGGTCATGTTCACTATTGGGGCCGTATTCTGGGCAAGGATGCCGGTGCTACTGCACACTGCAAAGGCAAGTAGGAGTTGTTTTTTCATGAGCGTTGGTCTTTGGGAGGCTAAATATAGCACGCAGCACCTTTGTGCAAGAATAGGTTACCCATTGCTGACAGTTCACTGCCTTAGTAAAGGTCTGAATTCTTGAAGGCGAATGTCATAATGGCACTTTAAGGTTACTGAGGATGTCATTATTACATGATTCATGTTCATTTCCAGCATTGGACGACCCTTTGATGACTCGGCAGCGTCACCAAAAAAACCGGATACCATGAACTTGAACAACTTCACCATCAAATCGCAGGAGGCCATCCAAAGTGCCCAGCAGGAGGCCATGAACAACGGCCAGCAGGGCATTGAGACAGGCCACATCCTGAAAGGAATACTGAATGTGGACGAGAACGTCACGCCTTTTCTCTTGAAGAAAATGGGTGTGAATGTGCAAACGTTCGGATTGGCCGTGGACAGCCAAGTGAAGAGCTATCCGAAGATATCGGGAGGGCAGCCTTACCTGAGCAACAAGGCCAACGAGGTCCTGATGAAGGCCAACAAC
>JBFYQB010000245.1:0-8484 GCA_041302955.1 Flavobacteriales bacterium | reverse complement strand
GCACTACCGTCAGGCTGTCACCGCAGCAGGCACAGGCTGCATGGCCGCCTTGGATGCCGAGCGTTATCTGTCAGACAAGGGATTGCACTGAGCCGGAAAGCTGGCTTAGCGTACAGTGCGGATCAGTAGGTCTTGTTGGCTACCACCTCTTTGAGCAATTGGAGCAAGGTGGCGGTCTGCGCCTCCCAGCTGAACCTATCGCGTATGAAGGCGTGTCCGTTCTCCGCGATCTCAGCGGCCTTGGCCGGATCGGAGATGAGCAGGTGAATGGCCTCTGCAAACTCGCGGGGCGTTGATGCAATGAGCACTTCCTTTCCTGCAACCGCCTTCAGTGCATTGTTGGCAAGCGGAGTTGTTACACATGGCAGCTTCATGGCCATGGCCTCTAAGAGTTTATTCTGCAATCCTGTGCCGATGAACATGGGTGCGGCAAACACGCGTGCCTTGGCATAACAGTCGCGCATGTCGTCCACCCAGCCTGTCACAGCTATATGCCGCTGCGCCAATTGACGCACTTGTGCAGTAGGGCGCGCCCCTGCCAGCATCAGATCGGTCTCTGGACGGTGTTTCCAGAGTAGCGGCATCACCTCATTGCCCAGAAAAAGTCCTGCCTCCACATTGGGCGGATAGCCCATGTTGCCAGCGAACAATACATCCACCGACTTTGGCGTATCCGAAGGAGCATAGACATCCATCTGCACACCATTGCGAACGATATGCACCGCATCTCGACCCGCAAAGGGCAGTTGCTCCCTGTCCTGCTCAGATATGATGGTACTGCCATCAAACCACTCCGACAGCAATGCCTCATAGGTGCTCAGCCGCTTCATCTCCGATCGGATGAAAGGCCGCATGTACCATGGGTCGGTAAGCAGTCTGCGCTCCATGCCTTTGGAAAAAGCATCCTGAAAATCGATGACCTTCGGAATGTTGTCCATGTCCTTCACATAGTCTGCCGTGCGCAGCAACTGACAGTAGATGGCATCGGGCTTCCAGTCGGCTATGACCTGTGCCATGCGCGCCTTTGCCTTCGGGTCGTAGAAATATGCTACCTGAAACGGCCTTGTAGTGAACATGGCCGCCAACATCTGTTGCAGTTGCACTGCTCTGTTCAATCGGAAGGTTTCCATCTGCACACAGAACGGACGTACTGCATTCAGCCATTCCTCCTCCAATCCATGCTCGTGCAAGGCGAAGAGATAGATGCTATGATGCTTGCTGAGAATGCGCAACTGATGGAATGCACGCAACTTATCGCCCCGTTCCAGCGGATAAGGAAATCGCGAAAGCACTACGAACAGGCGCAAGGGAGCTATGTCAGCTGATTGAGCGGTAAAAATAGGTCAACCGCGATGTGACAGCCTGTTGGTCGAAGTGTGTTTCGGCAAGCTTTCTTCCGTTGTCGGCAATACGTTGCATCAGCGTGGCATCGGCCTGCAAACGCTTCAATGCCTCCACGAAAGCCGCAGGACCATCGGCTATGAGAAGATGCTCTCCATTGATGTACGGTATGCCCTCTGCCCCAACCGAAGTGCTCACTACCACCTTGCCCATCATCATGGCCTCTACGATCTTCACCCGCATACCACCACCAGAAAGCAAGGGCACGATCATCACGTGCTTGTCGGCCACCATATCTACTACTGACGGAACCTCGCCCTCGATCACCAGATCGGTACCCGAAAAGGCTTTGAGACGCTCGGGCATGTTGCGTCCTGCAAAATGACATATCAGCTTGGGCAACTCCTTGTGCAGCTGTGGCCAAATGTTGGAAATGAAATGATCAACGGCCTCAACATTGGGCTGCCAGTCCATACTGGCCAGATGATAGATGTGCAATGGGCCATGGGTCAATGCGGGATGTGGCAATGCATCCTTCTTCATGCCCATGGGTATCACTTCCATAGGTATGGTGGCTCCCATCGCTTCAAACAGTTCCTTGTCCTGAGATGTGATCACCGCTATGGCGTCCACCTGTGACACTATTTCTTGCTCGTACCGTCTCAACCGCGCTGCCAGTAAATTAAGATAGGCTCGTTTCAACATACTGCCCTCCTGCGCTGCCATCCGCGACCAGATGACGTGCTCCACATTATGCGCCCGCAGCACCACCTTTGCCGCTGTATGCCTGCGTATGGCTGGCAGATACGGTGTGCAGAACAGGCTCTCCAGATGAATGATATCGAAATGCTCTGCCTGCAACATCGCCACCAATCGCTCCTCAAATGCCGTGCTGTAGAAGCGAGACACGTTGTAAGACACGTTGGAGAACAGGTTTGCAATGGCAGGCATCACCTTGACCAGGGTATCAATGAACACATGGTCCATTCCCGTGGCAAGCAATATCTCCGTTGGAATATCCGCGTGATTGAACGGATGTTTTTCGGTGCTTATGCACAGCACTCTCACCTCGTGCCCAAGATGCAAAAGCCCTTCGGTGATGGCCGCCATGGCCATGCATCCACCATCTCGGGCAGGGTATGGGGGCTTATTGCATACCTGAAGTATCTTCATCAGCTTGGCCGTTTACGCACACGGGCAATGATGCTCTTGATGGGTTTGATGTAGAAATCCCACTCAAAGATGGCCGAGTCTGTGATGGCCTGACGCGTAAGAAAAAGACCTACAGGAAGCAGCACTGCCGAAGAAAGCCACATGCCCTGCCATACGGTCCAAACTCCTTCTTTGGCAAACTTCTCGCCTGTGATGGACAGCAGATAATAGATAAGGAAGAACACAATGGAGAAGACCGTTGGCAGGCCAAGACCACCTTTGCGGATGATAGCTCCCAATGGTGCTCCGATAAAGAACAGAATGAGGCACGCAATGGACAGCGTGAACTTGCGATGCACCTCGATCCAATAACGGTCCAAACGCGACTTCCTTGACTTCACATCATCAACAGATGAAGTGACATACGCACGCGTACTGCGCGCCAGATTGAGAGCCGCCTCCGTGATGCGCTTATGATCCTTTGCTGCGAAATTGGCCAGAATATCGTCCTTCACCACTGCGGCCTTGTTCGGTCTGTCGGCCGCAGTTGAACCGATCAGCAGGTAACGGAAATTCCGCTTCACATTGTCGTGATGGTTCACCTTGCGCTCTTCCAACTTCACATCAAGCGTGTCGATATTGGCCTTCAACTGCCCAAGGCTCTGCATCTTGTAGTTGTCCTTAAAGAGCTCCTCGTTGCTTCTGTTCATCTCAAAATTGCTGAGGTCGAAGCGGATGAGGTTGCGCGTAAACTCATTGCGCAGGTGCGGATAACTCTTGTCCTCCCTGCCGTCATTGTCCTGCTGCTCATAACTACGCCCATTGAAAAGCTCCATTTCCAGATAGCGGTCCTGCACCATGGTCATCGTGCCCGAATCAGCAAGCACCACCTTGATATTGCCCTTATTGTCCGAATGGTCGTAGATGATCACACCATATAGCTCTCCATTTTCTCCTTTCTCATTGACACGTATCACGTAATTGTCAATGTTCCTGTAGAACATGCCCGGACGAAGGTCTAGTGTCGGTTTCTTGTGACGGATGTCGTAGAGCAGCGTACCCATTTTAAGGTTGGCAATGGGCAGCAGATTGTTGGAGAATATGAACGCTCCGATACTCGTAAGCACCGAGAATATGACCAGAGGATAGAGCACACGGGCAAGCGATATGCCCGATGCACGCATGGCCACCAGTTCATAGTGTTCGCCCAGACTGCCCATGGTCATTATGGACGAAATGAGAATGGCCAAGGGCAATGCCAACGACACCAGGCTGGCAGACGCATAGAACATCAGCTCGGCAATGATATACCACTCGAGACCCTTGCCTACCAGGTCATCGATATACTTCCACAGGAACTGCATCAGCAGCACGAAGAGGGACACGAAAAAGGTCAGCACGAACGGGCCGATGTAGGAAGTGATGACCAGTTTATGCAGCTTTTTCAACGCCTTCGGCTTAGTTGGTCAAAGATATACCAAGTGAAATGGAGCATGGCGGCTGGTGATTGAAGTGTCCAACGTGACCCTCAACGCCACTAATGGCAGTGCGCTCCTCGCCCACCCACTGAAACATCTTAAAATGAGTATCATGCATCACTCAGGCCAACGTGTCACGGCTATCAAACCGCGTCTGTGCTTGCATATACGAGCGGTACATGGCGTTGAAATGCGTGAGGCATTCCTGCAAGAAAGCCTGATCGAGAAAGTTCTGCAGGTTGTCAAGCCCGCCAATGACATCCATCGGCAGCTTGTAGCTCTGCTCCATAGGGCCGGCCTCCAGCTTCACAATGTATTTCTCATTCATCCCAAAAACGGTGATGACCAAGCTGGGATGAGGTATGCGGAGGAGTTGGCGCATGGATTCAATTAAAGGTTAGTAGTGAATCGCCCGATAGTTAGGGAGGTTGATCGGGAGGTGATTAGGACATCTTTTTGCAAGGTCTTGTTCGAAATCGCATCGATCAAGTTCGAAATCATATTGAACATGTTCTGAATCGTGAAGAACATGTTCGAAATCGTACTGAACGTGTTTGGAATCGTGAAGAACATGTTCGAAATCATGTTGGTCAAGTTCGAAATCATGAAGAACATGTTCAAAATCATGTTGGTCAAGTTCGAAATCGTGTTGAACGTGTTTGGAATCGTGTTGAACGTGTTTAGAATCGGGAAATAAGTTAAGAACTGGTCTGGAGACAATCCCAGACACCCTGTTAGCCCGCTAAAACTTAGCCACCAGCTTCACATTCAGTTGCCGCGAGGTGAGATAATTGGGCACTGCATATTGGCGGTTGCTGATGTCGGATATCCAGAGGTAGCTCAGTGTGTTGTTGGTACCCAGCAGATTGAACACCTCCATGCTCACCCACAAGGATTTGAGATAATGCAGCGGGTTCTTCTTCGGATAGGTGCGTTTTTCGCCCTTTATCATGTACGAAAAACCGATGTCGACCCTGCGGTAGGGCGGTATGCGCAGCGTGTCCTTATAACGGTCATACGTAGGTGGGCCAAAGGGCATGCCTGTGCCCAGCACCAAGTTGAGGTGCATCTTGAACATGGGCAGGCGCGGCACATAGTCCTGAAAGAACAGCGAGAAATTGACCCGTTGGTCGGTAGGGCGTGGAATGTAGCCGGGCTCCACGCGGGTGCTGTCCACCACCACATTGTTCTCGGTGATGCCAAAGCGGATCTGCTCGCCATCCGAGTTGTAATAGTTGTAGTAGAAATCGTCCTTGATGTCTTCCTGCACTGTCATCACGCTCATGCTGGCCCACGATTCGATGCCGGGCACGAACTCACCGTTTATCTTCAGGTCGAGACCCGTGGCATAGCCCCGCGCGTTGTTGGTGGCATAGTAGCGGATGCGCACATTGTCGATCTCGTAGGGAACGATGTTGTCCAGATACTTGTAATAGACCTCGGCCACCAGCTTGAAGGGACGGCCCCAAGCGCTGAAATTCCAATCGGAACCGATAACAGCGTGGTAGCTCTGTTGCGCTTTCAGGTTGGTATTGAGCACCCCGTTCAGGTCGCGAAGCTCGCGGTAGAACGGTGGTTGGTAATACAAGCCGCCCGAAAGACGGAACACCACATCGCGCTTCCATCTGGGATTGAAGGCATAAGTGGCGCGGGGCGTGGCGATCAACTCCTTGTTCACATCCCAGTAATGGAAGCGCACACCGGCCGTCAGCGTGTGCTTGGACGAATCGGAGAAGAACCACGAGTTCTGGAGGAATCCGCTCACCCGATTGCTTTGCAGCTTGATGTCGGTCTTCAGCACATTGAACACCTGCAATTCGTTCGGATTGAGGGGCAGGCTGTAGCCCGAAGAGTCGATCATGTTCCACTCGCTCAGGCGGTCGGTGATGTCCTCAAACTGGTACTTGAGGCCCCAGTCCAACTTGCGGTACCCGTCCAGCCAATGGCCGATGTGGTTCAGACTGGCCACGTTGGCCGTCAGGTAATTGCGGGCATGGTCCAAAAAGGTGCCTATGCCACGGTTGAAGGCCACTTCGCCCAGATTGTCGCTACCAAAGTTGTTGTCCAGCTGTCCCAGCCAATACTGCCCTTGCACATCAAAAGTCTCGCTCTCGTTGCTGCGATAGGCCGAAGCGATGAGCTTGTAGCGTAGCTTTTGCGTAGGGCGATACTCGGCCATCAGCGCACCTGTCATGGTCTCGAAGGTGTTCACCTCTTGCCCATCAAAATAGACGGTGAGGCGCAGTGCCTCGCTGATGGTGCCGAAATCGGTCTCCCGGTTCTCGGGAATGAACTGGTATTTGTTCTGTGAATAATGCGCCAGTACACTGAAATTCCACTTGTCGTTCAGCTCATAGTTGAGCAATGCCTGCACATCCCAGAACTGCGGTTTATATTGCCCATCGGTGTCCAGACTGCCTAGGATGTAGGAGTTGCTGCGGTAGCGCATGCCCATCAGGTAGCTGAACTTATAGTCCTTCGTGGCACCTTCCAGATGCAACCCTCCGCCCAGCAAACTGCCCGATGCCGTGGCCGCAAACTTGCGCGGACGCTTGTACTTCACATCCAGCACAGACGAGAGCTTGTCGCCATACTTCGCCTCAAATCCACCTGCCGAGAAGCTCAGCCCTTCCACAAGGTCGGGATTGATGAACGTCAGTCCCTCCTGTTGTCCACTGCGGACAAGGAACGGTCGGTAGATCTCCACATCGTTCACGTAGATGAGGTTCTCGTCATAGTTGCCGCCCCGCACATTGTACTGCGAACTGAGCTCGTTGTTGGAACTGACGCCCGGCAGGGTCTTCAGCAGTGCCTCTATGCCTCCGCCTGCCGTGGGGATGATGAGCGCCATCTTCGGGTCTATGCGCTGCATGGTGTTCTTGCGGTTCGACTCATCGTTGATGACCACCTCGTCCACAATGTTGTCCTTCACTTTCAGTATGCGGTCCAAGGTGCGCACCTGTCCGGGCTCCACTTCCACCTCATAGCTCTGCCCATCAAATCTGATGTGCGAGAAGGCCAACTTTACCATTTCCTTGGCAGGAACGGCTATGCTGTAGCGCCCAAGGCTGTCGGTCTGTACTCCATTGGTGGTTCCCATGATGGCCACACTTGCATACGGGATGGGCCGTCCCTGTTCATCTTTCAAGGTGCCCTTCAAAGTGCCTTTCTGCTGTGCAATGCCAGCCAAGGAAATACCCAACAAGAAAACCAGAGAAAGGATAAAACGCATATTCTTTACGCTTGCTGCTTGTGGCTTAAGGCTGATAGCTGATCATTTCTTCTTGTCCTTCCGCTTAAAGTCCCCGTTCTTCCATGCTTTGATGAATCTTGCCCATGCCAATGGGTTCAGCAGGTTGTTGGGAGGCAATTGTCCGGCATAATAAAGACGGGCAGCATTCTGTTGCATGGCAAACTTGAAGTTCTCGCTGCCGTCCATGCCCATCATTTCGGCACGTTCACGCATTTCGGTGAGTTCGAGGTTGCGCATGGCGATCTGCTTATCATCCTCAGGCAGGCGCAGGTCAAGGAATGCTTGGCGGAACTGTTCCTTCGTTGGCCACGGATAGATCACAGCCTCCTGAAGCAGGATGGTGTCCACACTCATCATCTGTATCAACGAATAGTTCTTGCTGTAGAGCGTATCAGGTATGATGAATTCACTGTCCTTGAAGCCGATATAGGAGAATACGATAGTGTCGTGTGGCTCAGCCACGAACGAGAAATAGCCAAAGTAATCGCTAATCGTTCCCCTGCGCGAATTCTTGATAAGGATATTGGCAAAGGGCACGGACTCAAGGCTATCAGCTGTGAGCAGGACGCCAGAGAACTGAATGAGTTTGCGTTTGTCCTCCTGCGCTTGGCTTTCAAAAACCGACAGCAAAGCCACCAACAAAACCAAAGGCACGAAGAGGGTACGAGGTCTGAGTTTCATGTTCAAGTGGTAATAACGCGAAAAGTGAAAGAATATTCTCTGCACACCATCATTTTTGTTCAAACCCAACAAGCACCTCCAGTATGCTGAGATAAAGATCTTCTACTTCAGTGATCTCCATTTCTGACATCGCATCGCGGAAACGGGCAATTTCCTCTTTCAGCAGTAATTGGTCCGGAAACCCATCCCAATTCTCAGCAATGGTCAGCACTTCTAGCACTTCCATGTAATCACCCAATAGCGCGATGTTCAGAAAGACCGGAAGGCGAGGCCAAGTTTCCTGCCCGCACTGCCAACAGGCCTGCAACATCTGCACACGGATGCTCTCGAAACGCGGGTCTTGCAGATGGTCGATGAGCACATTGAGCGCGGCCTGGTCCTTCAGATCGAAAAGGAGCTGCGAGATGGAATTGACCGTGACAGCATCATCCGTAGTGGCAAGCACAATGAGCAGATCTGTGATCAACGAGGCATCGCCATCCACCTTGATGGCAGCTACAGCCTCTTCAACCTTCAATTCGTCCTTGCTATTGAGTTTGGCGATAAGCTCATCGCGCCCTGTGGTGGTCAGTCCTTTCA
>JBFYQB010000244.1:0-3061 GCA_041302955.1 Flavobacteriales bacterium | reverse complement strand
GTTCCCAGATCGCTAATTGCACCAATAGACTTTACAACCCAAACGTTCAAATAGCTATACGCATTCCAATAGCTGAGCGCCTTGAATCCGGTGGGGTCACGCACATCGACAGTATTATCAGTGAATACACGAATGATACCGTCAGTACAATTTCCGAGCGGATCTTTAGTGGCCAAGCGGAATTCAATATCCGATGCAGCTGCAACATCTCGGAAGCGAACTGGAGTATTAACAGTGTCGGCATTCAAACGCTGATAGTCAGCATTCAAGGTAGCTACCTGTTGATAAACTTTCTGATTGGTGATGTTCTCCGCACCTCCTTTTTGAAGGATATGGAATACAACTGGTATGATACGCTTGCCGCCTTCTCTTATAACCGGTGTGGCAGGATCGTTAACATAACGAACCAGAGCTTCCTGATAGGCTTCAAATTTGGCTTTGGCCTCGGGATCTTGGAGCTGGTCGTATAGCACATGATGTGATATACATGGTTCGCCAGGATGATGGTCGTGACCAACTTCGCCAAGACTTTGGGCCTGCAGGGTCGTTACTCCGAAAACTGCTCCGACAGCAAGGATGTAGCTTTTAAATTTCATGTCTGTGGTTTTAAAATTATACGAATTCAAGAGTTTAATCTTGATTGGTCGGCAAATATAAGTATATAAAAATCGGTTAAATGTGCAACTATCAAAGAAACTTAGACAAAAATTCGCCATTAATTACAGTTCTAACTTTCAAAATTTGGCCGTTTTTCAGAACAAATGTTTCTCTGCGTGATAGGAAGAGCGAACCAATGGGCCGCTTTCAACAAAGCGAAAACCCTTGTCAATACCGACTTTTTCGTAGTATTCAAACATTTCTGGAGTAATAAACTCAACTACGGGCAAATGGTTCTTTGTTGGTTGAAGATACTGTCCGAGCGTTAGAATATCAACACCAACGGACCTTAAGTCGTCCATTGTCTCCAGTACTTCTTCGTCAGTTTCTCCCAATCCGAGCATAACGCCTGATTTGGTTTTCAGCCCTGCATCCTTCAACCGCTTGAGCAACTCCAGACTTCTATCGTACTTCGCTTGAATGCGCACTTGCTTAGTGAGTCTCCGAACGGTTTCCAGATTATGTGACACAATCTCTGGTGCCACATTAATTATTCGTTGCAGATTCTCCCACTTCCCTTGAAAGTCGGGAATCAATGTTTCCAAAGTAGTTCCTGGGCTGTGCTTCCGAATAGCACGAATGGTTGCAGCCCATATCTCTGAACCACCATCTTCAAGGTCGTCCCTATCGACAGATGTGATAACTGCATGTTTCACCTCCATCAGCTTTATGCTCTGTGCCACATTATATGGCTCGGCAATATCAACATCTACTGGGCGCCCGGTGCTAACAGCACAAAACCCACAAGAACGGGTACATACATTGCCGAGAATCATGAAGGTGGCAGTTCCAGCGCCCCAGCACTCTCCCATGTTCGGGCAATTACCACTTTCACATATTGTATGAAGCTTATGTTCTTCAACAAGGCCTCGAACTTTCTGATACTCTTTGCCTGTAGGCAACTTGACCCTAAGCCACTTTGGCTTTGGAATGCGCAGAACGGGTTGTTCCTCCATGATCTACTCCGTCTTCCTGTTTTTGAACTTGCGATACCAACGTGTGCCAAACTGAAGGCTCACATAAAAAGTCAAATAATAAGGGTCGTTATCAATCTTGGCCATCATGGGCACGTCTTGGATGTAATAATCGATGATAACCCCTGTTTCGATACTGGCAATGTTCTTCTGCTGCTTGGCATAATCAAAGCTGAAACCAAATCGCCCATAGATTCCAGGATAGAGACGCATTTTATCAATCCCCTTGAACTCCGATGCCCTGCCAAAGATGTTATCCACAAAATGACGCTCTGGATCGTATCGCTCTGTAGTTATATAATCGTAAGGGATGGATGGATAACCAATCTCTAGATAAATAGGCTTGGCCCAAGCCACAGACATACCACCTATATATAAATAACGAACTTCCACTCCTTTATCAAACTTAGCATACATGACATTGTGCCTTCCATATCCCAGTCTGGTAACTACGATCTGGTTCAACTCGCCATAGATATAACTACTTGTATTCTCGTAATAAGGATTTACAGAGCGTAACTCTTTAGGGTGTTCCATGCTCACTGCCTCAAGCTCGATGACACGTTTGCGTCTGAAGGTCTTGTTCTTGCTTCTTCTCAGAATAAGTCCCCAGCCCTGGGAATGCAAAACACCGCCACCTGTGAACTCTTGTTTGCGAAGAATCTGGGTATCATCGAAACTACGGTCCTTTATCTTCTCAGCTACCGACCCTGGAGGAGCCACAGGTATTTCTTGAATCTCATCCTCCGTTTGTGCAAATGACGAGATAACGCCACACTGAAGGGCCAATGCCAAAAAAAAGGTGTAAGATCGCTTGGCGAACATTCACGCAAATTTACAATAGAAAGACTACTAGCATGCCCACATCTACCGTAGTGTATAAAGGTGAACTAAGCACAGATGCTGAGCATCTGTCAAGCGGGACAGTAATACGCACCGATGCCCCAAAAGACAATCAGGGACTCGGAAGAACCTATTCTCCAACCGATCTGCTAAGCACAGCCTTGGGCAGTTGTATGCTGACCATAATGGGCATTAGAGCCAAGACTGCCGAAGTTGACATTTCCGGAACTACAGCAACCATCACCAAAATAATGGCGGAACAGCCTAGAAGGGTCTCAGAAATAATCGTGGAAATTGCCATCAAAGACAAGGGCCTCTCCAAAAAAGACATGATAACACTTGAAAAAGCAGCCCTGAACTGTCCAGTAGCCAAAAGCCTTAGTAATGAACTGAAACAAACTGTTCGATTCAGCTACTCCAAGGTCTGAATTAAGAATTCACAGCATCTTCTGCCGGAACCTCAACTTGGCCATAAGCAGGGCAACTTTCGCTGGAACGGCAAGAAGCGATAGAAATGATACCGAAAGCAACAACTGCCAAAAAGAGGAAAGACTTTTTCAAAACTGAGCGATTGAAGGTGTGTAACT
>JBFYQB010000243.1:0-4929 GCA_041302955.1 Flavobacteriales bacterium | reverse complement strand
GCATAGAGGAGGCAATATCTTGATGGGCTCATCCACGATCCGCCACGTGATACACGGTATTTGGCCGGTGCAGTGTTCAGAGGATTCTTGGGTCTATTGCCAGGATAGAACTTTGGGTCGTACCAGTCCTCGCAGAGTTCCCATGCGTTGCCGTTCATGTCATAAATGCCCAATTCATTCGGTTTCAGTTGGCCGACCTCGTGCTGTTGGTCACCGCTATTGAAATTGAGCCAACCGACCTCAGCAATGTCATTGCTGCCGCTATAGAGAAAGCGCTTTGACTTCTTGCCGCCTTGGGCTGCATATTCCCATTCGGCTTCGGTGGGAAGGCGGAAATTCTTGCCTGTCTTATCGCTCAGTTTCTTGAGAAAATCCTGAAGCTGTTCCCAGCTCATGTCATTGACTGGGCAGCGACCACATGCGATCTGGCTGGGATTGGTGCCCATCACCGCGACCCATTGGTCCTGTGTCAGTTCGAACTTGCCGATATGAAAATCATCCAATTGCACACGATGGGCGGGTCTGTTGTCCCGATTTCCATCATCACTGCCCATCATGAACGATCCGCCCTCTACCAATACCATTTCCAAGGTGACGCCTTCTGCCAAGATGAACGTTTCGATCTGGGCAAAGGCCTTGTTTCCGATAAAGCAAAGAAATGAGAGGGTGATCAACTGTTTCATCGCAAGCCTTTTTCAATTTCGTAACGCATCCCGAATTGGATGAACATGGCAAGGCCAAAAGAGCGACCTTCCTGCACTCCGCGTTTCAGATAATAGTCCTTGTCACCGATGCAGGTGCCAATGCAGACATTGGTGGCGGTGAGGTGGCTTTTTCCAATATGTCTGATGCTGTGCTGCCGCAGCCCGCGATAGGCCATGTCCACGCTGCGCTCAAATGTTGCGCCTTGAATGATGCCGAGTTTCAATGCAGTGATGATCCCATAGGCGAACATGGCGGTGCATGAACTCTCGATGAAGTTGTCGGGGTCGGTGTTGCGCACAGGAAGTTGGAACCAATGGCCCGTCAATCCATCCTGAAGTGCTGGAAGGTTCACCGCCATTTCCTTCAAATAACCTGCAAACTCTGCCCAAAGTGGATGTTCGCGGGGGATGGTCTCCAATGCATCCGAAAGGGTGACGAAAATCCAGCCATTGCCTCGGCCCCATATCTCCGTGCTTCTGCGGGTGGAGTCGTTCGGCCAGCCCATCTGCCCGCAGAAATAGGGCACCCCGTCCTTGTCGTTCGCATCCCAGCCATGCACCCAGAGCCCAGTGGCCTCATCGCGCAGTTTCTCCCTATGCACCCGCATTTGGATGGCGAGTTCGGTGAGGTATTTCTCATCTCCCGTGGCCTTGTACATGGCAATGAGGAACTGCCCGACCATGAACACGGTATCGTCCCAAAGTTCCAAGCTGATGGGCAGGTGAGAGACACCTCCTTCCGGTGTCCTGCGAATCTGCATGTACTGCGCGAAGATCCTGTCGCACTTTTCGCGGTAGCGTTCTTCCTTCGTTTTTTCGAACAGAAATGCCAGCCCTAATCCAGAGGCCACGGCATTGGGTGTCTTTCCGTTGCCGCCAGCCATGGTGCGGTGCATGGCCTTGGTCACATAGTTGAGGTAGGTGGTCTTCTTATCCGCTTCCGTCTGGTGGTAGCGTTTCACCATCGTATTGAGGAAGGCCGCATGCTGCCACGACCATGTGTATTTCGATGCCGGGAGATAGCGTTGCATGGCGTATTGCTCCAGCGAATCGACCCAGGTCTGACCGAGGGATGCGAGAGGGGCTAAAGCGAGGAGGAGAACCAGAATGGATTTCATTGTCAAAGCACATTCAACACCTGCTCCTTCACCTTTTCCAGTTCGTCTTTCATGTGTACCACCAGTTTCTGGATTTCGGCATGGTTGGCCTTGGAGCCAAGGGTGTTGATCTCGCGGCCCATTTCCTGCGCGATGAAGCCCAGTTTGCGCCCGGCCTGCGGATCGGTTTCCATCGTTTCGATAAAGTACTTGCAATGGGCAGAGAGCCGCACTTTCTCCTCTGTCACATCAAATTTCTCGATGTAGAAGACCAGTTCGTGTTCCAATCTTCCCGGGTCGAGGTTCAGTTGAGAGGACACATCGTCCAAGCGCTCTTGCAGGCGTTGGCGCACGGTGGCGATACGCTCTGGCTCAAAGGGCACCACCTGTTCCATCAACGCACGGATGCCTTCCACACGGGCACGGAGCTCATTGCCCAACTGGGTGCCTTCTTCCAAGCGGAAACGCCTGAATGCCGCCACGGCCTCGTCCACGATGGCTGCAATGGTGGGCCATTCATCCTCGCTCACTTCCAGTTTCAAGGGTTGAAGCACATCGGGCAGCCGCAGAATGTCGGTCATCAGGCCATCTTTGGAAAGGCCTTTTGCTTCGGCAACGGTGGAAAGTTCATTGTAGTAATGATCGAAGAGCACGCGGTTGAGCTGCTGCATGCGGCCTTCTTCCACACCTTCTATAGTGATGCTGAGGTCCACCTTGCCACGCACCACCTCGTTGGTGATGGTTCTGCGCAGGTCAGCTTCGCGTTCGCGCAGCGCGGAGGGCATCCGCATGTTCAGGTCGAGCTGTTTGCTGTTCACCGAGCGCACTTCGACCGTACACGAACGGTTGCCGTAATTGCCCGTAGCTTTGCCGAAGCCTGTCATAGATTGCATCATAGTATTCGCGATTGATGATTGACGGAAAAGTCAAAGCCCCGCAAAAGTAACTCTTGAGCACCCCTGCTGTCATAACGGTCTATACGGATGGATCGGCACTTGGAAATCCCGGTCCGGGAGGTTTTGGTATCGTTTTGATGTCAGGGCATTTTCGCAAGGAAGTAAGCGCTGGTTATCGCCTTACGACCAACAACCGTATGGAATTGATGAGCGTTATCGTGGCGTTGGAGTTGCTCAAGAACCAGGGTTGTGAGGTCACTATTTATTCAGATTCGAAATATGTTGTCGAATCGGTAGAGAAGCGGTGGGTGTTCGGATGGGTGAAAAAGGGGTTTGCGGGGAAGAAGAATGCTGACCTGTGGCGCAGGTTTCTTGCCATCTATCCCAGCCATAAAGTGAAGTTCGTTTGGATAAAAGGCCACGCGAACAATGTGGAGAATGAGCGTTGCGACCGATTGGCCGTGGCCGCTGCCAACAACAAGGCACAACATCAAGTGGACGCGGGCTACGAGGCCGCAATTGCAGCTGAGAAGCTTTTGTAGCCCGGTCCTTTCGACCAACTGCCATCCGATATTGTCACCACCCGTATTTTTTGCCGTAATTGCCTTGCAACGATGCATGTGTGATGCGAATCCCATTTCTGCATAAGGAGGCTTGGCCCTATTACGCGCTGTTTGCAGGGCTTTTCGCGCTATTGCTGGCGTTGATGCCCGATGCGGGATATGACAAATACTACTGGATCACTTGGACACAGCAGATTCTCACCGAGGGTTTGGGCCGTATCTATCTCAATCCGGAGGTGAACAATCATCCGCTTATCCTCTATGTGCTCAAGCTCTTCTCGCTGTTTTTTGCCGAGGTGGAAGCATTGCATTACACCACGGTCAATTGGCTGAAGGCGATGGTGCTGCCGTTCGATATGCTGACGCTGGTGGTGGTGGTACACATTCTGAAACGCACTGGCAGACCGCTCTGGGGCGTCATGGTATTCTTCTGCAATCCAGCGTTCTGGTACAACACGGTCATTTGGGGGCAGGTGGATACCATCCATACTTTCTTCGTGCTTGGTGCGTTGCTCTTTGCGGAGCGCGGCATGTGGCGCTGGGCGGGTGTCATGCTGCTGGTTGCCATCAATTTCAAGCTGCAGGCCATCATTTTCACCCCATTGGTGTTGGTGTTCATCCTGCCATTCATAAAGGAAAGAGGGTGGAAGGCCGCCTCGGTGCAGGTGTTCATACTCGCGGGGGTACAGTTGCTCATATTTCTGCCGTTCATTATGGCTGGAACGATGCCGCAGACCATTCACGCACTCACCACCCGCAGCATTGACCACTTTCCGGTGCTGTCGATGAATGCCTACAACTTCTGGCATTTTGTGGTGGACGACCCGTTCCATTTCTCCGATCAACGGAAGGTGTTGGGCATACCACTCAAGGTGTGGGGTGTGGCGCAGTTCTGGTCGGCATCCGCCATGGTGATGATGCCGATGGTGCTGGCGGTGGCCAACGGAGCCTTCAAGAACCTGAAACGCAGCGAACGGCTGGGCACCATCTTTCAAGTATCGGCCCTCATAACGCTGGCATTCTTCCTTTTCAATACGCAGATGCATGAACGCTATGTGCATCCCGCCCTGTTATTCTCGGGGCTGTTTGCCTTGCTCACAGGGCGCAGTATTGTTTTCGGACTGGTTACAGCGGGATACGTGCTCAACATGGAGGCCGTGATGCGCTACCTCCGATATTTTGACGAGAAATGGATGGGCTTTTCCATCGACTATGACCGAATTTTCCTTTTCGAGCCGCGTTTCATTGCAAGTATCTTCATGGTGGCGTTCCTTTACGGGGCGATGGAGTTCTACAGGACCTTCTTCTCGTTCAAGACTTCGAAAGCGGAAGATGGAAAATAGAATACTACATGTATTGGCCACAGAAGCACAGAAAAAAAGAGTCAGGGGATTATGGTTGTTTATTCAATGAGAAATTCAGTGTTTTTCTGTGCTTCTGTGGCTGTAGAACATTTCCATTTTCCTGTGTAGGATGTTAACTGCTGTTCGCGCCTTGCAGCTTTTTCAGGTGATGCGCTTTGGGGCGTTCTTCCTCACCGGCATCCTGTTCACTAAACTGGGATTGGGAGCTTATGGCATCGGGCTCTATGAGTCGCTGCTCTTCTTGGGCAGTCTGTTGAGTTTCTTCTGGCTTTCGGGGCTCACACAATCGTTGTTGGCGCACTATC
>JBFYQB010000242.1:0-5899 GCA_041302955.1 Flavobacteriales bacterium | reverse complement strand
GTCGAGGTGCTTGAGCATCGATCAGCGGATGAGGATGCCGGGCCGCTCTACCAAGGGCACGTGTATCAGGTTCTCATCGGCCACGCTGCCGGGCACGAAGATGAACTTGCGGTCGTAGATCTCGCCATTGATATAAAAGGTGAGGAAATACTGGTTATTGAGACCAAACAC
The DNA here is from genome assembly GCA_041302955.1 of Flavobacteriales bacterium. Taxonomy (GTDB): domain Bacteria; phylum Bacteroidota; class Bacteroidia; order UBA10329; family UBA10329; genus UBA10329. The sequence goes on along the minus strand of JBFYQB010000242.1, from coordinate 5,728 downwards.
TTCCTCTACGATACGCTCCACCTTGACAAACGAGTCGCCTTTCACGTCATCGAAGTAATGGCGCAGTTCGGAGGTGGCCACCTTTTCGCCATTGAGTTCGCCATAGCCTTTGGAAGAGACGATGACATCCTTCAGTGGCTGGTGTTTCCGATTGATGAGATAGACACCCCAATCGGCCTCGGGGCCATCTGTTTCGCGCACAACAGCCATCGAAACATCTTCCACCTTGGGTATGCGAATATCCTTTTTCATAGCCTGCTTACAACTCGCGAAGCTACTGAAGGGACGGTGATGTGTGCATGCCGGTATGCGAATAGGTGTAAGCGCGTAGAGATGGGTCGTGCTCCGGTCCAGGAGGGTTTACCGTTGTTTTGGGATGAGACGCTGGCCGGCAGCAGCTGTTCGATCATCTCATCGGATGTCCCGGCCGTACCCAAGGTGTGCCCAATAACCTCATTGGATACTTCCGGAGAGTGGCAGGTGTGTCCAATGACGTCATTGGATATCTCCGAAGAGCGGCAGGATGTTCGATCATCTCATCGGATGTCCCGGCCGTACCCAAGGTGTGCCCAATAACCTCATCGGATACTTCCGGAGAGCGGCAGGTGTGTCCAATGACGTCATTGGATGCACCCGGTGATGGAAAGAAGTGTCCGATGACGCCACTGGATGCACCTGGTGCGCAGCAGGCGGGCCCAATGGCGTCACTGGATCGGCCTGTTGCACAGGAGGTGACCCCGATCACGTCATTGGGTCCACCTGCCGATCGGTAGGTGGACCCGATCGCGTCATTGGACGCACCTGACGAACAGGTTGGCGATCCGATTAGGCCATGGGCCTGGTTTTGCTGCGAATGGTCCTTGAGATGAAGCTCACTTCCCAACGCAGCAAGACCGGACAAAAAGAAAAAAAGTGACCGGTTCTTTGGGTGGCAGTGAAAATGACCTCCGTAGAAACACGTATGTGCATGGTTGCAACAATGCTCATCGCTGCTACTTTTGGAATCCTTATGAAACACTTGGTGCATGTTCTGGCCGTGCTGTTGTTGAGTTCCTGTTCCACCAGTACGGATGTATTCACATTTGACTGTGCGGTGAAAAGCACACAGGATGATGGCCCACTGGCAGGTGTGGAAGTGGTGTTGAAAGGCCAACGCATTTCAGGAGGGTCCTTCAATCCCAATTATCAGACCCTTGGCACTGCGACCACCGATGGTGATGGCCGTTTTGTAATAACGGTGGACAAGGATGTTTTCAATGCCTACCGCCTGCAGTTGGCACATCCGCAGCATTTTGCCACAGCCTTTGCTATCAGTCCTGATGATGTGCCCTACACTGTACCCTACACCAACACCTTTGCCTTGCGGCCCAAGTCGTGGGTGACGACACGGGTAGTGAATACGCAAGCATCGCAGCGCATAGACCTTACGGTGAACGGCCCATCGGACGGATGTGACGCCTGTTGCGATGCAGTGCGACTGGTGCACGATGGCGAGGTGTTTGACACCACATTCACCTGTCAGATGTATGGGGCCGAACTGCTCTCGTTAACAGGTAACTATCGCAACATGGACGGTGCCACTGTTATCATCAGCGAACAAAATGCAACTGTGGCCTTCGATACGCTTTACCTTCAGTTAACCTACTGAAATGCAGTGATTTCATGATGGTGACGAACCGTTGTGAAATGTATTTTTGCGGCATGACCGACAAAACCCACCACTTGGGAGATTACACTCCTGATTTTGAGAAACCGTCCAAAGACCTGGTGCGCAAGGTGATTGCGGGAGCAAAACTCTATTTCGATCCTCAGTTCAGTGGTCTGGATGAATTCGATGCCTCGCGGCCCGCACTCTATGTTACCCACCACAACGTTACAGGCACCTTGGACGGGGTATTCTGGGCTGCACAGCTCTATCTGGAGAAGGATGTGTTCTGCCGTTCGCTCGTGGATGATTTCCATTACAAGATACCGGGATGGCGCGACCTTGGGGCACAACTGATGGGCTTTGTGCGCGGTTCACGCGAGAATTGCGATGCGATGATGAACGCAGGCGAGCATATCATCGTCTATCCTGGTGGTGCACGCGAAACCTGCAAGCGCAAGGGTGAGGAGCATCAACTGACATGGAAGAACCGCACGGGTTTTGCACGTATGGCCATAGACCATGGGTATGACATCATTACCGTGGCTCAGGTGGGTGCCGATGATTCGTTCGACATCATTGCAGATACTGATGAGATCATGGAATCCCGCTTTGGACAATGGCTCAAGAGCAGCGGCATTGCGGGCAAGTTCTTTAAGGATGGTGACACCTTTCCTCCTTTGGTGCGGGGCATTGGCCCAACACTGATACCACGGCCCGAAAGGCAGTATATCAACTACGGGGCACGCATCAACACGGCTGAGTATGCTGGAAAAGCGGATGACAAGGAGGCGCTTTGGGATCTGCGTACGCGCGTTGAGAACCAGTTGGAACTTCAGATCGTGAATCTGCGCATTCAGAAACTTGCCGGAGACGAGAAGACAGGGCTTCGTGCCTTTCTCAATCGGCTGTAAGGCCAAGGGTCTGCACCTGTACCGTGGGGCTAAGGTCGTAGTTGACCACAAGGATGCGTGGACGTCCGTCCACCCATGTAAGACCAGCGCCATAGCGAAACGATAGGCCGTCCTGACAAGTGAACTGTACCGCGCCCATCTTTTGCACCAACGTGTACGGATCTGCCTGAGGATGAAGGAGAAATACATCGGCCCTATCGGTCTTACCATCACGGCATAGTCCAATGAGACGGATACCGGTGCTGTCCTCGGTGAGCTGTATGCTCTGATAGCTGCCAAAATCGCGGTCTGACCATGACCTGCGTTGCGCTTCGCGGCTATCCCACGAGGTCCATTTGGTGAACTCGAAATCGGGCGCGTAAGGATCAAGGCCTTTGGAGGTGTAGAAATCGATAACAGTACTGTTCCAACTGCCCACAGCAAGCAGAAAATGGTCTTTTCTGCGCAGTAGTGCCACCGCTCCTGCTGTGCTCCTGCCGGCCTGCCCTCTGCGATTGAGTACATGCACGGGTGGGGCATTGAGCGTTTTGGAGGTGCTCACATCAATCAGCAGCACCTGCGACTCATTACGGCCCACGGGATCCTCAATCCCGATGGCCAGCCAGTTGCCCGCCAATTGGAAGCCACCTGCATGGCTCAGCGGTTTCTCGCCCAACCTCTTCATGCCGAGAAACTGCATTCCCTTTTCGTTCTGAGAAAGGATGGCCAAGTAGGCGATGCGCTCCGAACTGCCCGATATATAAACCTTGCCGTCCTGCTGTTGCACACCTTGCAGATGACCGCCTTTCAGGTCGGGCTGTTCGGGAACTTGTGCTGTAGCGATAGCCACTGAACGGGGCTGCCAGTTATCGGTATCGGGCAGCGACTGCGCGGAAACCTGCGTGGCAAGTACCAGTGCCAGACCCAGCGATATTAAGTTCTGCATCATGTGCGCCCTTACTTGCATAGCACCAACAAAACTACCCGAGCCGATGGAGGAAAATGTCTACACCCAAAGGATTTATCAGCAGTGGACGAAAATGAACAAAGCCGGTGATCGGCCTAAGAGAGTTGCAACCTGTCAACCCTGTTGCCGATGTTGACCTCTTTCATTTCGGATTCAAGCACATCGAATTCCTCTTGCTGCACCGTCCGGACCAGCACTCCTTCATCGAGCACATGGATCTCGTCACATGTTTCGCGCAGCGTAGAGAAGATGTGGGAGGAGATGATCACCGTCTTGTTCAGCTCCTTCAGTTTATGGATGATCTGTGTGATGATCATGTTGCTCTGAATGTCAACCCCATTGTACGGTTCGTCAAAGATGAAATAGTGATTGCCCTGCAACAGTATGGCGGTGATGGCCAATTTCTTCTTCATCCCTGTGGAATAGGTGCTTGCGTACTGATCCAAGGGAAGGTCGAAGATGTTCCTGCCTTCTATATCCTCGATGTCCACATTCCGCGCATGGCATAGTAAACGGATGTATTCCTTGCCGGTGATCTTGGCAAACATGAAAGGTTCGGTGAGCAGCAATCCCAACTGATCCTTCAAGGGGGTGTGCGTTGCGGTCAGTTGTCCTTCAAACTCTTCAAGCCCGGCAATGCACCTGAACAGGGTGGTCTTACCCGCCCCGTTCTGACCTACGATACCGTACACCTTTCCGGGAATGAACGTGAGGTCTATGCCCTTCAATACATGTTTGGCCCCGAAGTGCTTGTGCAATGCCGTGATCTGGATCATCCGAGATAGCTGTTGAGGTGCCTTACGGCTTTGGTGTATAAGAATGGGGCGAACACAAGCATGGCAGGTGGAAAAGCAACACTAAGTGCAAGTATGACCCCTTCGGGCAGGTTCATCTCATGGGGATATGCAGCATATTTGGCCAGGATCACCATCATCAGGAGCAAACAGCCCGTGGCGAAAACAGCAACGATGGTCAGCAATTCAGAGCCATAGGCAATACCCAAAGCCGTGAGTATGGGAAGGCAGAGCATGCTCATATAGATAAGCGCGGTCTTCATCTTTTGCCAGAGGAACATGCGCGGGGATAGCTTGAACGACCAAACGATATACTCGGCCTCTGGCTGTGAATAGTAGCTGAGGACCACCATGATCACCAATAGCAGGGAGAATATGCCAAGGTTGAAATTGCCATTGATTAGGGCAAAGACCGTGAGACCATAAGTCACTGGAAAGAGGAGATACGTGCTTCGGAATCCGACCAGGAACTCAAAGGGACGATGGTAGAACGGGGTCGGGATGGTGATGTTCAGGTCGGTCTTGAAACTATTGAGGCTCAGCAGTGCAGCCGCAGCAAGCAAGATGGCAGAGGCCAAGTACTCCGTCTTGTAGAGCAGAAATAGCACAAAGGGAAGCGTGACAATAAGATTTTCGAGAAGACGGATCTGGAGATAGACCTGCTTCTTGAACCACAGCCTTAGGAAGTCATTTCTTCCCGTCTCTGAAAGTTTGGCTGTCACAGCCAATGAAACGAGCACATAGATGTAAGCAGCGAATTCAACCTTGAGGAACAGGAACAGGGATAGGCCAATGAACCCGACAAGTAGCAGCGGATAGCTGACCAGCGGCACAAGACCAAGGTCTATAAGCCTCCGATGGGTCATTCTGCATTGAAGCAACAGATATGCTAACATACTATGGCGGCCACGAGGAGTAGATTGACCGCACAAAGTACTGGAGATAATCCGGATGTGGCCGCAGTACAGGACGCTTCGGAATAGGCACCCTCGGATGGACATATATGTGCCACACCACACGCTAGAATAGCAGCAGACCCGAAATTCTTGGAAGAACATCGGGTCTGTGCAGATCCAGATTGGTATGTACTGTTACTCAGCTACCGGGTGTGAACCGCTCAACCGTGTTCTCTACTGGCGGCACGGTGCGGAGGAAACGGTAGATGGCGGCAAGGTCGGCAGTGTCCATACCGGCATACATGATCCATGGCATAGCGGTCTGGAACTCGCCTGGCTTCACCGATTGTGGTACATAAGAACTGTCTGCGTATGCTTTGAAACGGGTAATGAACTGCTCCTCTGTCCAACGGCCAATGCCTGTTTCGTGTGGAGTGATATTCATAGAACGTACAACGGCACCACCGCCCAAAGCAAACTCGAAGCCTCCGGCATAGGGCTCGCCTACCACTTCGCCTTTCACACTCTTGGTA
>JBFYQB010000241.1:0-4026 GCA_041302955.1 Flavobacteriales bacterium | reverse complement strand
CCACGATGTCATTCTCGCCCAGCATGATGCTCTGTGCGCCTAGCATGATGGCCTTCATGCCCGATGCGCATACCTTATTTACCGTAGTTGCAGGAACATGGTCGCCAAGGCCAGCGAACTTTGCCGCCTGACGCGCAGGGGCCTGTCCCAGTCCGGCCTGGATCACGCAGCCCATATAGACCTCCTGCACCAGTGCTGGGTCTATGCCTGCCTTCTCCACCGCACCTTTGATGGCCGTTGCTCCCAGCTTAGGAGCGGGCACAGTGCTCAGTTTTCCGTTGAAACTTCCCAATGGGGTGCGCACTGCGCTAACGATCACTACTTCTTTCATGGTGTGTTTTTAGTCCGCGCGAAAGTACGGAGTTGAAAGGTATGCGGCATTCGGCTTGGCTATTGGATTTCTGGGAATGGGACAAGGCCGTTGGCAAGGCATTATGCCCGGCAGTGCATTATCGGATCGGGCATGGTGTCCAGTCGTGCTACTTGATGCAATCCTTGCGCAGCACTGTAACGTTTTTCTTCGGCAAAAGAGATCGCTTGCGCAGCGCAGCAACGTTATTCTTCGGTAAAAGAGATCGCTTGCGCAGCGCAGCAACGTTCGTATCGGGCATCTCTGTGGTAGCAGACCGCCCTTTCGTGACGCTCCGGCTTACAGCCGCTCACGGCCTTGCAAGATCTGGATCGGTAACGAATGCCTCGTCCGTCAGCGCTTGGAGAAAAGCCACAAGATCGCTCTGCTCCTGTGCGCTGAGGCCAAGAGGCCTGATGCGGGCGTCCTTATTGGCATGGGCCACGCCTCCTGTATTGAAATGGGCCACCACCTGCTGCAACGAGGCCATGCTGCCATTGTGCATATAGGGCGCAGTGAGGGCGATATTGCGCAGCCCGGGAATGCGGAATTTCCCGTTATCAGTCGGAAGCAAGGTGATACGCGCCCTGCCCGAATCGGCATACGCGGCATAGAGACCTATGTTGGCGTGGTCGAAGGTGGTGAACAACGGTGGCGTGTGGCAAGCGCTGCAATCGGTCCTGCTGCTGAAGAACAGATGCCTGCCGCGCACCTCAGCCTCCGACAGTGCCGAGGCATCGCCCTGATATTCATAGCGGTCGAACCGCGAGCTGCCGCTTATCATGGTGCGTTCAAAGGCGGCCAGCCCACGCGATATGCCGAACGCATCTGGCGCCCTGCCATAAGCCGCTTGGAACATGGCAGCATAGGTGGCATCGTTGGCTATGCGCACCAGGAAACCCGCTATGGTAAAGGCCATCTCGTCATGGGCAAAGATGGGAGCCTGCGCCTGCAGCTCCAGGGTGGCGATGCCGCCATCGGCATTCAGACGGGGCACATATGCCACGTTGGCAAGCGAAGGCGCATTGCGGAAACCCGTGCGACCGAACGACCCGACACTCACCTGTCGCCCATCGGTGAAAGCCATGGGCTGCAAGTGGCATGAAGCGCACGAAACAGCAGAATCGGCCGAAAGCAGCGGGTCGTAAAACAGCTTGCGGCCCAAGGCGATGCGCGCAGGGGTCAGTCCGTTCTCGGCTGGCACCTCCATGGGCGGGAACCATGCTGGCACCTGCACCAGTGCATCCATCGGCTCATCGTCCGTGCAGGCCGACACCAGCGCAAGGCATAGCACCAGCAGAAGATGGACGGCCGCCCTTGAGCCCATGCCCTATTCCAAGGTGAATGCCGAAGGGATGTTGGCCCTTACGGCCTGAGCCAAGGCAGGATTGTTGAACGAATCGGTGGAGCGGTCATTACGCAGGTCGATATTGTCCATGAATCGGAGCCAATCGACCGATATGGCGATGGTTTGGCCCCCTTGCACATCCGCAGTGGCTGCCAGCGGCACATTTGTCAGCAGCGCATCCAGGCCTATATGGATGCTGAATGCCGCGTTGGCCTCGCCTGTCATGTTGGCCGTGGTGTCCACCCTGCCCTCCATTTTCATGAAGATATAGCCTGGATTCCACCCCCAATGGGCATGGTCCGGATTGTTGGACGAAAGCGTGTGCAATGCCGGAAAGCTGGCCGGATCCAAATGATTCACTGACGAATCGACTCCCACGTTGAACGACAGTCCCGAATACATACCGGCTGGCAAAGTGCCCACCTCATAATCGGTCTGACGGTCGGTTATCATCAGATAACGGTCCGGAAAACTGGCATCGCCAAAACGCACCTGACTCACGTAGAATTGCGCCAGTGTGAACCTCACCTTACGGCCCTCCCAGTTGTTGGCCACTATTCCGTAATCAAAATCCTGGTCGCCCATCTTGAAGGTGAACCGCAGACTGAGCATCGGATCGGGCATCAGATACTCGCAGGTGCCATTGTCCACCTCTGCCTCGGCATCATAGTTCAATGCATTAGGGTCGGTGCATCCTTCATTGTCTGTGCAACCCGGCAACACCGCAACGACCGTCAAGGCCACCACTACAGATAGAAACGCTTTTTTCATGGTCATCATGGTTTATAGTTCCGGGTCGGCATGTGCCGGATCGGTCAGAAATTCATTATCGGTCAAAGTTCGGAGAAATGCGATGAGGTCTTCTTTCTGCTGTTGTGTCAGCTGTGCACCACCAAATCCAACCAGTTCCATCGTTGGGCTTATGGTTGGCGACACCTGCACGTGGTCGCTGTAATGGTCCACCACCTCTTCCAGTGTGAAAAACCGCCCATCGTGCATGTAGGGAGCGGTCATTTCAATATTACGAAGGGTCGGTGTGCGAAAACGCCCGCGGTCGGCATCGTTGCCAGTTACCAGATAGCGGCCCATATCGCTGAATTCGGTGTCAAGGCCGTTGTTCTGATAACTGTTGTCCGTTATCAGGCCTCCCAGCCCGTGACAGTGGAAACAGTCGGCCTGCTCGGTCGTGTAAAGCACAAAACCCCGCATCTCCTGATCATTGAGTGGAGTCTCCTGTCTGTTGTACCATGCATCGAACCGCGACCTTCCGGATATCAGTGTCCGCACGAACTGCGCAAGGGCCTTGGCCACAGTGAGCGAATCTATTCTGTCCACGTCATACGCCTGCTTGAACAGCAACGGATATTCATCATGGGCATTGAGCTTGGCCTCCACCGCTGCCCATGTGGTGGCCATTTCGATGGGATTGGTCACCGGGGCAAGGGCCTGCTCTTCCAATGTGGCAGCGCGGCCATCCCAGAAAAGACCCGACTGCACCCATCCAAGGTTTATGAGGGCCATGGCGTTGCGCGTGCCCTGCACTCCAGTGATGCCTTGGCTCACCTGCAAGGGTTCTGCAAATCCGTTCTCCTGCAAATGGCATGTGCCGCACGACATGGTGTTATCGTCCGAGAGCAGTTCATCATAGAAAAGCCTGCGTCCCAAGGCCACGCCCTCCACCGTCATTGGATTGTTTTCGGGCACTATCATGGGCGGCAGTCCCTGCGGAATGGAGAGCGTGTAGGGTGTTGGCACATAAGGCCCGTCCACCGGATCGGTGTCGCAACCCACGGTAGTGAGGATCACGATAGAAAACAGAACAAAGAAGAATGGAGACCGGTGCTGTGGGATACGGGCGTTGCGCTCTGACATGGGATGGGACATTCCGTCAGTAGGAACATCCAAATGGCTATAAGGTTGCCGCCTCATTGTGGGAAAACCTCGTTCATCAGCAAGGCGACATCGCCTTGCAGCTTTTCCATGTCCTTTCGCGATGTGCCGTCATAAAAGCCTCGGATGCGGCCTTTGGTATCCACAAGGATGAAATTCTCGGTGTGGATGAAGTCAGTTTCCCCGCCATCTCCCTCGGTGGTTACAGCAAAGTAGCTTCTGCGCGCCAGTTCATAGATGTGCTTCTTGTCGCCTGTCACCAGTTTCCATTGAGCAGGGTCGGCCCCATACTTGGCGGCATAAGCTGCCAATACGGGAACGCTGTCCTTCTCGGGCGTCACAGAGTGAGACAAGAAACGGATGCGCGGCTCATCCTTATAGATTGCAGCCAGTTCGCTCAGATTGGCGCTCATCTTGGGACAGATGCTCGGACAAGTGG
>JBFYQB010000240.1:0-4129 GCA_041302955.1 Flavobacteriales bacterium | reverse complement strand
GCTGGTCGAACAGCGGGCCATCGGGCGTCATGTAGATGATGTCGTCATAGTCACGCTGGGCCTTCAGTGCGACACCCCGAAACATCGTCCATGGCAAAGCATGCGCAACGGGTTATGGTCTATCGACCGTGGACTGTGGACTATCGGAAGCGTCCCTACGACTTGTCGGTAGGCCTCCGCTCGTCTGTGCGCTTCATGGCCTCGTCAAGGCGCCAGTCCTCAATGAGGCGGTCGTTGCCCGAAAGCAGGATGTCGGGCACCTTCCATCCCTTGTATTCCGCAGGGCGGGTGTATACAGGCGGAGCCAGCAGGCCGTCCTGATGACTGTCGAAGAGGGCCGAGGTCTCGTCAGAGATGACCCCGGGTATAAGGCGTATCACGGCATCGCACACCACAGCGGCAGGCAGTTCGCCACCGGTGAGGACGTAGTCGCCAATAGATATCTCGCGGGTAATGAAATGTTGGCGCACCCGTTCGTCCACGCCCTTGTAATGGCCGCAGAGGATCATGATATTGCCCAAGGTGCTGAGATGATTGGCCGTAGGCTGGTCGAACAGCGGGCCATCGGGCGTCATGTAGATGATGTCGTCATAGTCGCGTTGGGCCTTCAGTGCTGATATGCAGTTGTCTATCGGCTCAATGCGCATCACCATGCCGGCACCGCCCCCGAACTGGTAGTCGTCCACGCGGCCATGCTTGTCCTCCGACCATTCGCGCAGGTCGTGCACATGTATCTCCACCAGGCCTTTGTCCTGCGCACGTTTCAGTATGCTATGGTGAAAGGGCCCGCTTAGCAGATGCGGGTGAATGGTGATGATGTCGAACCGCATGATGGGCCTCAGTCCTTGTAAGGCACCAGGTCAACGGTCAGCTTGCTGAGCAGGCGGATGTCCATGCCCGTCTCCTCCACATCGGTGTCCAATTCATGGTAATGCCAGCGCACGGTGACGGTATGGCCCAGTTCCAACAGTTCCTCCAGCTTGCGCAATACCCCTATGAGGGCAAAGGTGCTGCTGGTGTTGTAGTATTCGAGGCGGATGTCCAGTTCGGTGTGTGCAGCAGGGCCGGAGAGGTACACATCGTTCAGCCACCGTATCCATGGGTCATAGAATGCGTTGGCATTCTCCGCATAGGATTTACCCTCAAGCACGAATTTTCCGCTTGAGCTGTGGCATTCCACTTTGGGAGTGGATTCGGTAGGAGGAACAAAGTAGTTCATGTCGGGGCCAAGAATGTACTGCGGTGCAAATTAACGGAATGCACCTGTTCCAAACCCGCATTGCGCGAAGTAATTATCAGCTTCAAATGGGGATGTTCGAGGACTTTTCCCGGTGCAGGTGCATGGATGTTCGCACTGCGCAAAAGCATCGCTCAAAGGATATGCCGTAAGTTTGCGCCAAAATCCGAAGAATGGAACCTACCCGTCATAATTGGACCAAGGAAGAGGTGCTTGCCATACACGAGCAGCCCTTGATCGACCTGATCTATCAGGCCGCTACGATTCATAGGCAACACCATGACCCGCGCGAGGTGCAGGTAAGCACGCTGCTCTCCATCAAGACCGGTGGCTGTCCGGAGGATTGTGCCTATTGCCCGCAAGCGGCCCGCTACCATACGGATATTGAGAAGAACGACCTGCTGACGGTGGACCAGGTGCGCGAAGCTGCACTCAAGGCCAAGGCCGCAGGTTCATCGCGGTTGTGCATGGGCGCTGCATGGCGCAATGTGAAGGACAATGCCGAATTCGATCAGGTGCTCGATATGGTGCGTGCCGTGTATGATGCCGATCTGGAGGTGTGCTGCACCTTGGGCATGATCACCGAGAATCAGGCACAGCGATTGGCCGCAGCAGGCCTGTATGCCTACAACCATAATCTGGACACCTCATCGGAGTTCTATAAGGAGATCATCTCCACCCGCAGCTATGACGACCGTCTGAAAACCTTGGAGCATGCGCGCAATGCCAAGCTCACAGTGTGCTCGGGCGGCATCATCGGCATGGGCGAGAAGGCAGAGGACCGTTGCGGCATGCTGGTGGCACTGGCCAACCTGAATCCGCATCCCGAATCGGTGCCGATAAACGCATTGGTGGCCGTGGAAGGAACTCCTCTGGAGGAACAGCATCCTGTGCCCATCTGGGACATGGTGCGCATGATAGCCACCACCCGCATCGTGCTGCCTACGACCACCGTCAGGCTGTCTGCCGGAAGAACGGAGATGACCGATGAGGGACAGGCGCTGTGTTTCATGGCCGGTGCAGGGTCCATATTCGCTGGCGATAAGCTGCTCACCACGCCCAATCCGAGTTTTGACCGCGATATGGGGCTCTTCGCGCAATTGGGACTTGTGCCCAAAGCACCGTACAAAAAGGGCGACCGTCCAGAAGTGAATGAGTCGTACAAGGACCGCCCCGAAACGGACGAGAAGGTGAAGTGGTCGCGTCCCGGCCATTCCATTGCGCGAAACGAAGCAGCAGCCCAGCGGTCCAAGGCCGTATCGGAGTGACAAAGCGGATGGAGACGTTGCTCAGCGACAAGCTGAAGGCGCGGGAATCCAGCGGCATGCTGCGCAGTTTGCGCATTGCCGAGAACAAGATAGATTTCTGCTCCAATGATTATTTGGGCTTTGCCCGAAGTGCTGCGCTGCGCGATGCGATACGCGTGGCCGAGACCGCTCATCATTCCGTGGGCTCCACAGGCTCTCGGCTGCTGACAGGCCATTCAGCCCTTGCTGACCGGGTGGAGGCGCAGATAGCCGCATTTCATGCCAGTGACACCGCATTGCTCTTCAATTCGGGGTATGATGCCAACGTGGGGCTCTTTGCCGCATTGGGCCGCATGGCAGCCACTATCGTCTATGACGGACTGATCCATGCCTCGGTGCACGATGGCATGCGGCTGTCCAAGGCGCAGTGCATCCCTTTCCAGCATAACGACCCCAAGCATCTGGAGCAGGTGCTTGCATCGCTCTCCGGTCAGACCATCGTGGCGGTAGAGAGCATCTACAGCATGGATGGTGATGCCTGCGATCTGCTTGCCATGGTAGAAGTGTGCGAACGCTACGATGCGGCCCTCATAGTGGACGAGGCGCATGCCGTGGGTATTTTCGGAGAGCAGGGTAGGGGGCTGGTGCATTGGTATGGACTACAGCACAGGGTGTTTGCCCGACTGGTCACGTTCGGAAAATCATTGGGGTGCCATGGTGCTGCCGTGCTTGGCAGTGACGTGCTGAAACAGTATCTGATAAACCATGCACGACCGCTCATCTACTCCACTTTCACGTCTCCACACGCGCTCATTTCTATCAAATGTGCGTATGACATGTTGTCAGAGCAAGATTTTAGTAAGCTGAAAATCTGCACGTTGATAGTTTTACTTAGAGCAGAATTGAGCCAATTGGAAGGGGTGCATCTTACGCCCAGCACCAGTGCCATCCAAGGGCTTATAGTGCCCGGTGCAGTGCGTTGCAGAGCTGTGGCACAGCAGGTATGGGAGGATGGTTTTGATGTGCGCCCCATCGTTGCGCCCACCGTTGCGAGAGGTTCGGAGCGCATAAGGATCTGCCTGCACGAATTCAATACCGAGGAGGAGATCCTTTCGTTGGTAGGGTCGCTGAAAAGAGCAATTTCATCCACAGGAAAGCAACTGTGATTATCAAAAGACGTTTTTAGCTTTGACGTGCATGTTCTCCATCGGTCAATGATGGTTGAAACCGGTCGCAAGTGCCAATGATCTTTTCACTCCGTTCGCTCTACATCACTGCAAGATTCGACAGGATTGCCGTCCTGGCCGTGCTGTGTGCGCTGTTGCCATTCGTGGCCCAAGCACAGCAGGGGTGCGACCAGGCGCTGATCACACAGACGTTTGTCGGTGCCGGCTGCACACCACTTGCCACCTGCAACGATGCATGCAGTATGTACTTCTACAACCCGCAAGGGCTTACAGGGCAGCAGGCGCAGGCATTTGCACAGAATTTCGGCACCAATCTGGTATCCGTTCAGGCAGCATCCGAGAACAACTGCCTGGCAGGTGCCTTGGTGGCCAATGGTTTTGGAGGCATCATCTGGATAGGATTCAATGACGAGGCGCAAGAGAACAACTTCGTATGGTACGACCAGAGCCCGGTGAAC
>JBFYQB010000239.1:0-3621 GCA_041302955.1 Flavobacteriales bacterium | reverse complement strand
CCGATAATATTAATGAGGTTCTCCTTCAAAAAGTCCTCGATCTGCGGGGCCATTATTTCTGGGGTCTCATCATATTCTCCGAATTCATTGGGCAGTCCAGCATTCGGGTGGGCGCTTATCGCAAAGGGGGCGTTCTTGGCCAACACTTGCAGATAGGGGCGCAGTGCAGAAGCACCAAGCGCACAATTCAAACCGACCGAAAGCAACGGAATGTGCGACACAGAAATAAGGAATGCCTCTGTGGTCTGTCCGCTCAGGGTGCGTCCGCTGGCATCGGTGATGGTGCCCGAGACCATGATGGGAATACGTCTGCCAATCTGCTCGAAATACTCTTCAATACCGAAGAGTGCAGCCTTGGCATTCAGCGTATCGAACACGGTCTCTACGAGCAGTATGTCCACGCCCCCGTCCATCAGGCCTTTCACCTGAAAGATGTAGGCATCCTTCAGCTCGTTGAACGTGATGGCCCGGAACCCTGGGTCGTTCACATCTGGCGATAGGCTTGCCGTGCGATTCGTTGGGCCGATGCTGCCCGCCACAAAACGTGGCTTGTGGGGCTCACGGGCCGTGAACTCGTCAGCCACCTCGCGGGCAATCTTAGCACTTTGGAAGTTGATGTCGTACACCGCATCCTGCAAATGATAATCTGCCTGCGCGATGGTAGTACCGCTAAACGTGTTGGTTTCGGCAATGTCTGCCCCTGCTTCAAAATACGCTGCATGAATTCCCTTGATGATGTCGGGCCGCGTGATGCTGAGCAGGTCGTTGTTGCCTTTCAGCGGATGGCTGTGGTTTTTGAAACGCTCCCCACGGAAATCCTCCTCCGTTAGCGTGTGGCGCTGAATCATGGTTCCCATCGCTCCGTCAAGCACGAGGATGCGTTTGCTGAGGGCGTCTTGTAATAGTTCTGTTCTGTTCATGAAATCAATCGAAAATCTGCAATCGTTAATCGTTCTTCGACAATCAAAAAAAATGCCCCTCCAACATCAGTCGAAGAGGCAAGCGGTGTCAAGCGGAAAGTCCAACGTGGAGCTTACAACTTATCTCTCCCCAATTGCTCGGGGCAGGATTTGGCACCTTCCATGGCGCGGTTGCGCATTGGGGTTGCCAAGACATCAGCGGGCCTAATCCCTCCGTCTTTCTGGATAAGCAAGAATGCAAAGAACAGGCGCAAAAGTAACTACCGGAGTAATAGCCCGCAACAGGCCATTACCACTTCAACACCCAAGCGAACACCAGCGGAGCCACGATGGTGGCGTCACTCTCGATGATGAATTTCGGGGTATGGATGTCGAGCTTGCCCCACGTGATCTTCTCGTTGGGAACCGCACCTGAGTAGGAACCATAGCTGGTGGTGCTATCGCTGATCTGGCAGAAATAGCTCCAGAATGGCACATCGTGCCACTCCAGATCCTGATACATCATCGGTACGACACAGATCGGGAAATCGCCTGCAATGCCGCCACCGATCTGGAAGAATCCAACGCCTTTGCCGCTGCTGTTGTTGCGGTACCAATCGCTGAGCCATACCATGTAGTCGATACCGCTCTTCATGGTGGTGGAGATCAGTTCGCCTTTGATGCAGTAACTGGCGAAGATGTTACCCATGGTGCTATCCTCCCATCCCGGACAAACAATTGGCAGGTTGCGTTCGGCAGCGGCCAGCATCCAGCTGTTCTTGGGGTCTATCTCATAATACTCCTCCAACACGCCCGATAGCAGCATCTTGTACATGTACTCGTGCGGGAAATAACGCTCGCCTTTGTCGTTGGCATCCTTCCAAAGCTTGTAGATATGTTTCTGCAATCTGCGGAAAGCCTCCTCTTCGGGAATGCACGTGTCGGTCACGCGGTTGAACCCGTTCTCCAACAGATCCCATTCATCCTGGGGGCTGAGGTCCCGATAATGCGGCACGCGCTTGTAGTGCGTGTGGGCCACAAGGTTCATGAGGTCTTCTTCGAGGTTGGCACCTGTGCAGGAAATGATGTCCACTTTGCCCTGACGGATCATTTCGGCAAACGAGCGGCCCAGCTCTGCGGTGCTCATGGCCCCGGCCAAGGTCACCATCATTTTGCCCCCTTCGGTAAGGTGCGTTTCGTAGCCTTTGGCAGCATCTACCAACGCTGCTGCGTTGAAATGCCTGTAATGTTCTTCAATGAACTGAGAAATGGGTCCGCGTGTCATGCTTTTTCAATTTGGCCGCGAAGGTAGGGAAAGGGTGATCGGGATAAACCTGTCAGCGAATGTCTGGTCGGAATGATTAAACCGCACTGACTCATCCCGCGTCAGTCCTGTATATTGTATTCCCAAATAGCGGTTACCCAGAAGTTGTTGTCTTCCACCCAGCAGGTACCGCTTGTGCATGCAGCATTGTTCACAAGATTGACCCCGATAACCACACGATCGCCCCTACTAAAGGAATATCCCGTGGCGGGCAGCATATAAGTTCCAGTCTGACCCTGATTAAGATTTACTCCCAAACTTGAAGTTGTGATACCCCCGTTCACATCAACCGCTATTCTGCCTTTGAGTTCGTCCCCCGGATTGGAATCATAATCTACCCGGATGATAACGCCCACTAATCGGCCACTGTAGGGCATAAGTGATGACTGATAGATGAAAGCCGCCCGTGACCCATTGACGACATTATCGTTCATGCCTTCTCCACCAGATGCAGGAAACCAGACATATCCATTGTTGGCAGTATATGCACCCGAAGGAAGATTGAAATTATGATGGGTGATATGCCTGAACTTTCCAAAAATTCCGCCATTACCTTCCAAGCGCATCAGTTCCGTCTGTGCATTTGCAGCAGTCATCTGTCTGAATGAGAACCCTCGTGGACTTCCAGCACTTACGTTGTTCCAGATACTGACCTCACCTGCGCCACCTGTAAAGTTCCACGATATCGCACCACCACCACCACCGTTGTAAGCAGGGTAATTTGATGTGTTGTTGTTGTTCAAAGTGAACAACCCATTATCGTTCATCCTGAGTTTTTCAGAGCTGCTCACCTGAACTACAAGCGGTCCATTATTAGTGTAGTTGATCAGTGCACTGGTTGCATCCGCAGAAAATCTTAATCGATCACCATTGGAAGCTACATCACCAACAGACAACACTCCGACAACGGACATCCGCTGTGGGGGCGATACAGTGCCGATGCCTACATTGTCCGTAAGTGTAGTGTTATGAAGATTTGTGCCTGTTCGTGTCCAATAGCCCTGAACGCCTGTAGTTGGGGCTGTGGTGGTTGGAAGACCACTTGCATTGGTATAAATTGGCAGATTGGCGGTAAGTGCGCCATTTTCGACAATCGCTCCACCGACACTGACCATCACACGGTTGTTGTTCAACGTGGCAGCCGAATTGGTCCCTCCGCGGGCAATAGGCAAAGTTCCGGTTGTGATCTTCGCTGCATCCAGATTTGGAATGTCAGCAGCCACTAATGCTCTGAACGTTGGAACTGCTGCGCCACCTGTGGTAGGCCCAGCGAAGAGGGTGTTGGCATTCTGGTTTGCCAGAGCTCCTGTCAATGTGCCTGATGTAGTGACCGGAGACCCGCTCACGTTAAAGATGGCAGGAAGGGAAAGCGCTATTGAGGTCACCGTTCCCACATTG
>JBFYQB010000238.1:0-3654 GCA_041302955.1 Flavobacteriales bacterium | reverse complement strand
TCCTTATAGATTGCAGCCAGTTCGCTCAGGTTGGCGCTCATCTTGGGACATATGCTCGGACAAGTGGTGAAGAAGAAATCGGCCACGTAAATAACGTCCGCAAAATCCGTTTCGGTCACCGTATCGCCCAGCTGATCTATCAATCGGAATGGTGCAATGCGATGGTCACGACCTTGGCGCTGCATGTCCAGGTCCACCAACTTGGGGTTCACATCCACAGGCTGAAACACCTTTAGGCGCTCTTCCTTCTTCAGCATCGGATAGACCACCATCATCCCGATGACCCATACCGCCAAAAATCCTCCTATTACCCAACCGTATCCTTTCATCTGCCTAAAGTGGCCGCAAAGATGCAACCTGCACTTTAAGGGCCGGATAACGCAGGTCAGTTTTCCATGCACTTGTTGACGACCATGACGTAATTCGGACCTTCACCACCAATGCATCGGCAATTCCTTCCATTATCATATAGCGAATTTGAGAACAATGAGTTCACTGAACCAGATCAGAGGCATAAGTCCAACATACATCTTCCGAAGGTTGCCATAGCTGGCCACTGGTGCCTAATTTCCGTTGAAATTCAGTCTTGCGCTCTGATATGTGAACAAACTGAGGCTCAAAAGCCTTGTGATGATCTATATCAAGGTCGAACTTGTTCCAGTATTTACGAATCACAAATCGCCATCTGGCTGGAATGAAATCTGCGGTTATATCATGGTCGAATTTCTTGGAGAGGTAACGCATCATTATGGAATGCGCCTTATCAGAGACCACTGCAACCCGCTCAAATCCTTTTGCCTTGGCTATTTCCATGGAATAGAAGACGTTCTCAAGACTGTGTTCGGCCCGTTGCTCGATTATAATGTGACGGGGATCGATACCCAACTCTATCAGGTAAAGCGCATAGACCTTCGATTCAACATACGGTGTATGCACCGCACTGCCCGAAACAATGATGTTCCTTGTCCTACCCGTTTTATAAAGGTGATATGCCCAATAGAGACGCGCCTTGTATAGGGCATGCATCTTTCCATTTGGCGTAAAGGGATAGCCGGGTACAATGATGGCATCGTAAACAGTTATTTCCTTGGCCCTCGCCTTGGCATTCATACCAACTATGGCAAAGGCGACAACAAGCACTAAGTATTTGAATCCTGCGTTTTTCATGGCAATAGGCATTGCTCTTTATAGATAGCAACATTTGCATGAACAAAAGTAATACTATTATGTTTAAAGATAGTGATACTATTATTTTTGCACCGTTTTCAACAATACACAGCATGATAACACATATCGGTATCCGCGTGAATAACCGCATCTACCTGAAAGACCCCGAATCGAGCGAATTGGGTAAGAGCATCATCTCGGGAGGTATTGACATGATCGATGCCATAGGATTTGAAGCGTTTACCTTTCGCAAATTGGCACAACAGATCGGCACCACGGAAGCATCTGTTTACCGGTATTTTGAAAGCAAGCAGCGGCTGCTCATATATCTTTCATGCTGGTATTGGCGATGGGTGGATTATCGGCTTGCCTTGGTTACAGCAAATATTCCTTCTGCTGAAGAACGGCTAAGAAGGGCTATTTCTCTCGTGGTTGAACAAGTTGAGAATGATACCGACTTCTCACATATCAACGAGGTGAAGCTCAACAGGATCATCATCTCAGAATCGTCCAAAGCCTACTTGAACAAGTTGGTGGATGATGAGAACCGTGAAGGGTTCTTTTATGACTACAAGCTACTGGTGGCACACATCAGCGCTATCATTCTGGAACTGAATCCCAACTACAAGTATCCGCACATGCTGGTATCTACCATAATAGAGGGTGCACATCTGCAACGCTATTTTGCTGCTCATCTGCCCCGCCTTACCGATGTGGTGGTAGGCGAGGATTCTGCTGCCGAATTCAGTGTACAACTGGCATTGAAGGCCATTTCCAAATAACGATGGAAGCAACGACCTTGACCCCCGTGAAGCGCTTTTGGCGATTACTGAATCCTGACCGTAAAGAGATCAGGAACATCTACGTCTATGCCATTTTCAATGGACTTATCTACCTGTCGCTGCCCTTGGGCATCCAGGCCATCATCAACCTCATTCAAGGCGGACAGGTGAGCACCGCATGGGTGGTGCTCGTGTCGGTAGTGGTGGCCGGGGTGGCGGTCACAGGCATCTTGCAGATAGCCCAATTGCGCATCACCGAAAATCTGCAACAGCGCATCTTCGCACGTTCGGCATTTGAGTTTGCCTACCGCATTCCACGGGTCAAGATGGAGTCCATCTACAACCATTATGCGCCCGAACTGATGAACCGTTTCTTCGACACGCTCACGGTGCAGAAAGGCCTTTCCAAGATTCTCATCGATTTTTCCACTGCACTGCTCCAAGTGGTGTTCGGGCTCATCCTGCTATCGCTCTATCATCCGTTCTTCATCATCTTCAGTCTGATCCTGATCGTGATGGTCTATGCCATCTTCCGGTTCACAGGTGCACGCGGATTGCAGACCAGCCTTACGGAGTCGAAGTATAAGTACAAGGTGGCCCATTGGCTGGAAGAACTTGCTAGGACAGGCACTACCTTTAAGCTGGCTGGCAGGACCGATCTGCCACTGATGCGCACTAACAGGGAGGTAGAGGCCTACTTGGACGCCCGCGAAAGCCACTTCAAGATACTCGCGCAGCAATATTCCCTCATGGTGCTGTTCAAGGCGCTGGTAGCTGCTGGACTGCTGGCTATGGGCGGCATACTGGTGATGCAGCAGTCCATGAACATCGGCCAGTTCGTAGCGGCAGAGATCATCATCCTCTTGGTCATGTCATCCGTAGAAAAACTGGTCATGTGCATGGAGAGTATCTATGATGTGCTCACCGCCTTGGAGAAGATCGGTCAAGTGACCGACCTAAAACTGGAGCGCACGGAGGGGGTGGACACTATTTGCAAGCAGGATAGCGAAGGCATGGAGGTACAGTTGAAGAACATCAATTTCACCTATCCGCTTGGCGATAGGCAGGTGCTAAGCTCGGTATCACTGGAAGTGAAAGCAGGCGAGAAGGTCATCATCACTGGCCCCAATGGTTCGGGCAAAAGCACGCTGCTGCAGATAATTGCGGGGCTGTATGACCCGAATACCGGGGTTGTGCTCTATAATGGTCTGGCAAAGGCAAGCTTGAATCTGGATTCGCTGCGTTCTGTGATTGGCGACCGCCTTGCCCACGAACAGCTTTTTGACGGTTCCATCCTTGAGAATATTGCCATGGGCAGACCAGAAGCCACCTTTGCAAACGTGCAATGGGCCATCCAGAACCTACGGTTGGAACAATTCATCACCGACCTGCCAGCCGGCTATGACACCCACATCGACCCACAAGGTCGTAAGCTGCCCAAGAGTATCATGCAGAAACTGCTGTTGGCGCGCTGCATTGTTCACAGACCAAAGCTGCTTCTACTGGAAGATGCGCTTGAACATCTGGACGAGGAAGAACGTTCCGCCATCGTCAATTTCCTGGTGGACAAGCAGCACAACTGGAGCATAGTGGCGGTATCCTCCGACCCGTATTTCCAATCAAAAGCCGACCGCGTAGGTGAAATGAACAACGGGGTGATCCGCTTTTAGAATCCAAGTGCCATAACGATGCTCAACATCTCAAC
>JBFYQB010000237.1:0-3053 GCA_041302955.1 Flavobacteriales bacterium | reverse complement strand
GTTGTCGTCACGCTTGTTAGGTGCGAAACGTTCTTTTGGAGGCCCACTGCGGAAATCATCGCGCTTCACAAATGGTGCACGCTCCTTGCGCTCGCTGAACTCCGCCTTGCTTGCCTCTTCCAAGGTAACAGTGCGCCCACCACGGGTAGATTCGCGCATGGCGGTCTTCAGATCTTCAGCATAGGTTGATTCTATCTCAAAGAAACTGAAGGTATTGAGCACTTCGATCTTACCTATCTCTGCATCTCTACGGTTCAAGTGGTCGTTGATAAAACCGATGAGTGTAGCGGGGTTGATGTTGTCCCTGCGGCCCACGTTAATGCGGAACTTGGACAATGGAGCGCCACTGCCACGCACGTTGCCGCGCTCGGCACGTTCGCGACTGCGTGGATCCATATCGCTACGGTCTATGCGTTCGCGTCTGTCGCCTTGGCCTTTGTTCAGGTCGGGAGCGTTCTTGTAATAGTTTAGGAAGGTGCTGAACTCGTGCGTCACCAGTTTCTGGATCAGCTCTTCGCGTGTCAGTTCGGCCAGTTGCTCATACACGCTTGGCATGAACTTGCTGATGCGCTGCTCGTCCACTTGCACCTTGCTGATGCGGTCAACGATGGAGAAAAGCTGCTTCTCACAGATCTCCTGGCCGCTTGGTACCTGCTGCTGTGTGAATGCCTTGCCCAGTTTGCGCTCAATGGTCTTGAGTCTGCTCATCTCGCGGCTGTGGATGATGGCGATAGAGATGCCTTTCTTACCAGCACGGCCCGTACGTCCACTGCGGTGAATGTACACCTCGGCCTCATCCGGCAAGCTATAGTTGATTACGTGGGTCAGGTCGTTCACGTCCAATCCACGGGCAGCAACGTCAGTGGCCACCAGCATTTGCAGGTGACGTGTGCGGAAACGGCCCATGATGGCGTCACGCTGTGCCTGCGACAGGTCGCCATGCAAAGCATCGGCATTGTAGCCATCGCCCATCAGTTTGTTGGCGATCTCCTGTGTTTCTCTGCGGGTACGGCAGAACACGATGCCATACACGTCCGGGTTAAGGTCGGCAACGCGCTTCAGCACTTCATACTTGTCCTTCGCATTGACCATGTAATACACATGCTCGATGTTGGCCGCCCCTGTGCTGTCGGATTTCACCTTCACCTCAACAGGGTTGTTCATGTACTTCTGCGAGATGGCACGGATCTCTGGCGGCATGGTGGCCGAGAAAAGCAGGGTCTGCTTGTCCTTTGGTGTTTCGTTCAGGATCAGGTCCAGATCATCCTTGAAGCCCATAGTGAGCATCTCATCTGCTTCGTCCAGAACAAGGAACTCGACATCGTGCAGCTTCAAAGCACCACGGTTGATGAGGTCAACAGTACGTCCAGGCGTTCCGATAACGATCTGCGCACCGCTCTTCAGTCCACGGATCTGCGTGTCCATGTTGGCACCGCCATACACGGCAACGGTCTTCAGCGGCATGAACACAGAGAAATTCTCCATGTCCTTGGCGATCTGCAAGCACAGTTCGCGGGTTGGGCAGAGCACGATGCACTGCACCTTTTTGGAATCGGTGTCCAATTGATGCAGCACGGGAAGGCTGAATGCAGCGGTCTTGCCGGTACCTGTTTGGGCAAGGGCAATAAGGTCTTCTTTTCCACCCAAGACCTGAGGAATGGAGCGCTCCTGAATGGGAGTAGGGGTGGTGAAACCAAGTTTGTCAAGGGCCTGCACCAGTTCTGGGCGCAGTCCTAATTCTTTGAAAGTAGGCATGATGGGTAAGGATGGGTAAATACGGCCAACGTGGTCGATACGCCTTGATGGCGGGTCTTCTTTAGGGAACGGCTACCGATGAAGGAATTGATAATGAATAGATTCGGTAGCAGTAGGGAAGTCAATCCCGGGCCATTTTTGTGAGCTGCAAAGGTAGTCAAAAGAAGGTGCCTTGCAATAGGGCACGTTTCTTATTGTCTTTTGCGCTTGTTGCTACGCCTCCACAGCCGCCATTTCGGCACGGGCGCGCATGACCTCGTCCTCAATGGTCACCACTTTGGCAAGCGTCTCAATGATGCGCTCGTGGCGGGTAACGAACGGATTGTTCTTGTCCCACACGTAGCCGGCCAGCACAGAGGTGATCATCTTCTTGAATTCCATGTTCACATATGGATGGAAGAAGATGCGTTGCAAATTGCCAGTATACCATTCATTGACGTAGGAGCGGAACACCTTGATGCCTTCTTCCATGTGGTCCACATATTCGCGCTGCCAATTCACATCTTCGCCTTGCAAATGGCGATGCACCAGTTTGGCGGCCGTAAGGCCTGACTCGGTAGCAAAGGCCACACCACTGCTGAACACAGGGTCGAGAAACTCGGCACAGTTGCCCGTGAGCACAAAGCGGTCGCCAATGAAACGCTCAGTGGCGCGAGTATAATCGCTGTGCACGATAGGCGTGAACTGGAACGGCATGGCGCTAAACCTGTCACGGAAACGCTTGGAGCGCTGTATCATGTTTCGGAAGGCATCCTCCACAGGCATATCACCAAATTCACTGAAATACTTCTTGTTGCCCACCATACCGATGGAGGTGGTGCCGTTGGAGAAGGGAATGACCCAGAACCATAGGTCGATCTCCAGAATGTCGAAGCTTATCTGCATCGGTTCTGGAAAAAGGGCCCTTGTAGTGTCGTCAATATGCGTGAAAGCCGCCATGCGACCCGTATCGGCCGTGCGGGTAGGTATCTGCAGCATCTGGGCCAATACACCACCATTGCCGCTCGAATCAATAACATATTTGCAGCTGACCGCTTCGGTTTCGCCCTGCTTGTTGCGCACTTGTGCTTCCACATGGTCGGGCAAAAACTGGATGTCGCTCAGGGTATGCTCGTAACGGATGTCCACGCCTTTGCGGGCCGTGGCATCGGCAAGGGTCTTGTCAAAGTCGGTGCGTGGCACCTGCCATGTCCATGTCCAGCCTGGAGTGAAATTCTCGCTGAATGACAAATGGAAACAGGCCTCATCGCGGATGAACTTGGCTCCGGCCTTCACCTCAAAATCCATCTTGTCCAAGG
>JBFYQB010000236.1:0-2849 GCA_041302955.1 Flavobacteriales bacterium | reverse complement strand
AGCGATCCATATCAGCTTGTGTCTTAGGTTCAATTGCCAAGCCAATAACTGGCTCTGGGAACTTCATCGACTCAAGAACAATCGGGAACTTCTCATCGCAAAGCGTATCGCCAGTACGGATGTCTTTGAAACCAACACCCGCACCTATATCACCTGCTTCGATGAATGGAATTGAATTCTGCTTGTTGGCGTGCATCTGGAAGATACGCGAGATACGCTCTTTACCAGCAGTACGCGAATTGTAGATGTAAGAACCTGCGTCCAATCTTCCAGCATAAACACGGAAGAAACACAGACGACCTACGAATGGGTCTGTTGCAATTTTGAATGCGAGGGCGGTAA
Organism: Flavobacteriales bacterium; assembly: GCA_041302955.1. GTDB lineage: Bacteria > Bacteroidota > Bacteroidia > UBA10329 > UBA10329 > UBA10329. The sequence continues at coordinate 2,507 of JBFYQB010000236.1, read as the reverse complement.
ATGGCTCCTTAACATCTGGCTTGCGGCTTACTTCTTCTTCAGTCTTTGGGTTGATGCCTGTGATAACATCTTTGTCCATTGGACTTGGCAACAGCTCCATCACATAGTTGAGCATGGTCTGCACGCCCTTATTCTTGAACGAAGAACCACAAAGCATTGGAACGATCTTGTTGGCCAAACACGCTTTGCGCAAAGGAACAAGCACCTCATCAGCAGTAATCGAATCTGGATCCTCGAAGAACTTCTCCATCAAAGAATCATCAAATTCAGCAACAGCCTCGAGCATTTTCTCTCTCCACTGATATACCTCATCCTTCAGATCGTCAGGAATTGGAACCTCGGTGAAAGTCATGCCTTGGTCTGCCTCATTCCAAACCATGCCTATGTTGCGCACTAGGTCAACAACACCTTTGAAAGTTTCTTCGGCACCAATTGGAATTTGCAATGGGATAGCATTGCCCCCCAGCATCTCACGCACTTGACCTACTACCTTAAGGAAGTCGGCACCTTGGCGGTCCATCTTGTTCACAAAACCAAGCCGGGTAACGTTATAGTTATCAGCCAGACGCCAGTTGGTCTCAGACTGCGGCTCCACTCCATCAACAGCAGAGAAAAGGAACACAAGTCCATCAAGTACACGCAATGACCGGTTTACTTCAACCGTGAAGTCAACGTGGCCTGGAGTGTCAATGATGTTGATCTTGTACTGCTCACCTTTGTAACCCCAGTGGCATGTTGTAGCAGCAGATGTGATAGTGATACCACGCTCTTGTTCTTGCTCCATCCAGTCCATAGTTGCGGCACCATCATGCACCTCACCTATTTTATGGTTCACACCTGTGTAATACAGGATGCGCTCTGTAGTAGTGGTCTTGCCCGCATCAATGTGCGCAGCAATACCGATATTCCGTGTATACCTGAGATCTGCCATGACTTGTTATCAGAACTTGAAGTGAGAGAACGCCTTGTTGGCCTCTGCCATCCTCAATACATCTTCTTTTTTCTTGTAAGCTGCACCCTCTTCTTTTGAAGCAGCAATAATTTCCGCAGCAAGCTTTGCAGCCATGCTCTTGTCATTACGCTTACGAGCGTAGTCGATCATCCATTTGATACCCAAAGCAAGTTTACGCTTTGGACGCACTTCCATTGGAATCTGGAACGTGCTACCTCCTACTCTGCGGCTTTTCACTTCCACAGGAGGCATCACATTTGTAAGACCTTTTTTCCAGATACCAAGACCGTCTTCTTGAGTGCGCTCACTCACAAGATCGATAGCATCATAAAATACTGCGAATGCTACGCTCTTCTTGCCATCCAGCATAAGGCTGTTGACAAAGCGCGTCACCAACGTATCGTTGAACCTTGGGTCTGCCGCTAACGGCTTCTTCTTAGGAATTGACTTTCTCATCGAATGCTATTGCTATCCTTGTAATTACTTCTTTTTGCCTTTTGCTGGAGCACCTTTAGCTGCTGCACCCGCTTTAGCCTTCTTGGCACCGTACTTAGAGCGACCCTGCCTGCGGTCAGATACACCTGAAGTATCCAATGCACCTCGAACAATGTGGTATCTCACACCTGGAAGGTCTTTAACCCTTCCACCACGCACCAACACAATTGAGTGCTCTTGTAGGTTGTGACCTTCACCCCCGATGTAGGAGTTGACCTCTTTACCATTGGTGAGACGTACCCGAGCAACCTTTCTCATCGCTGAGTTCGGTTTCTTTGGAGTGGTGGTGTAAACCCTTACACAAACACCTCTACGCTGAGGGCATGAGTCGAGTGCAGGTGATTTACTCTTGTCCACAAGTGTCTTGCGTCCTTTCCTTACGAGCTGCTGGATTGTAGGCATGTCGCGGCTTTCGTTGATTTTAGTGTACGTACCCCGTGTTTTTAGGGTCGGCAAAGGTAAGAACCTCTTGCAGAAAACCAAGCCCTTTGAAATTATTTTGTCCAAATCTCGTTAAATCGATAAAACGCCCTACTGATGGGAGATTCACAAGTTCACTCTGGCATTCATTCACAATAGTGGAAATGCCACATCAATGCCAATAGTGAACGAACATGACAAAAAAGTCCGATCATAAACCCCAACCGGGACTTCGCCCTAATCTGGACGCTTATCATATATACTAACATTTGATAGTTCAAACAATAATGCTTCTCCAACATGATTCCTAGTGGATGCCCCTATTTTCGCCCGCTCCAATGACCGAATACAACGTTTCGCTGCGCAGTCTCAACACATTCGGATTGGATGTGACCGCCAAAGTGCTTTCGCGCATTGAGGCAATGGACGATCTGCAAGAGGTCATATCTGGGAACTTGCAGAAGAATGAGCCCCTACTCATCCTTGGTGGCGGTAGTAATATGTTGTTCACCCGCAATGTGGATGGACTGGTTTTAAAGAATGAACTTTCCGGCATTGCGGTCACTAATGAAGACGCAGAAACTGTTACCATTTGGGCTGGTGCCGGAGTAGGTTGGCATGGACTGGTAATATATTGTGT
>JBFYQB010000235.1:0-21167 GCA_041302955.1 Flavobacteriales bacterium | reverse complement strand
GCCTTCACCGCCCCTGGTTTTCGGGTCGAGATCGCAACAAGTGCATGCCAGACCGTCAGACAATCACGTCCAATTACTGATGAACCCATCCTGTGCGACAGCGAGGTCGCAGTGCGCTCTTTTATTCTTAGACAACATCCCATCTCCCATCGTGGCGAATAACCATCTCTCATGCTGACCAGACGACATCTACGTGTAAAGGTCATGCAGGCCCTCTATGCCTATCAACGTTCTGAGGGCGATCCTCTGGCAGTTGGTGAAAAACTGCTCAAATTGAGCCTCGAACGGGTTTACGACCTATTCATCCACGAGCTTTCATTGCTGCTCGCCTTGCATGATGCCGAACTGAAACGTTTGGACGAAGGGCGGAAGAAGCGACTGCCCACGGCCGAGGACCTCCATCCCAACACCCGATTTGCCGATAGCCCGGTGATGCTCCAGTTGGCCAACAATAGGCTATTGCGCTCGCATATCGAGAGACGCAAGATAGACTGGACGGAGCATGCTGAGCTGGTGCGCAGAACCCTCAATCGCATTCTGATGGACGGGGAATTCATGGCCTACATGGAGGCGCCAATGCCATCCTATCGCGACCATAGGCGCATGGTGCAGCACATCTTTGACCATTATCTGCTGGAGAACGAAGACTTTGAATTCATCTTTGAGGAGAAGAGCATTTTCTGGGTGAATGATTTTGAGCAGGTAGGCACGATGGTAGGTCGCACGTTGACCGATTTCAAAGAGCAGAATGAAGAGGGAGGTTCATTGCCTTCGCTCTATTCTGACCCTGAAGAAGACCAACAGTTCATGCTTGACCTGTTCAGGAAGACTGCCACACACAACAAGGAACTGACCGAACTGGTGGCCGAGAAGACCAAGAATTGGGAGACGGACCGTATTGCCAGCATTGACATACTGTTGATAAAAATGGCCATCTGCGAGTTCATGTACATCCCCTCGGTGCCGACCAGAGTAACCATGAATGAGTATATCGAGATCGCAAAGGAATACAGTACACCCAAGAGCAAGGTGTTCATCAACGGCATTCTGGACAAAGCACTTACCGACCTCAAAGCACAGGGACTTGTAAAGAAGGCTGGAAAGGGGCTTATTGGAGGCTGATGATGGTATTGGGCTTATTCTTCGATACGCGTGTCATTGGCCTTCAGTTGGCTAACTTTGCGGCTTCAAATTCAAAACGCATACACTAAACATTCCAAAAAGCCATGAAAAAATACGTTCTTGGACTCGCAGCAGTCTTATCTATCTATGCCTGTGGCGAGAAACAACCTACTGAGGCAGAACCACAGTTGGACACCGAAGTGGTAACCAGCCCAGCTACTGCAAGTGGCGACCCTGAAAGTGCTCCGGTAATGACCTTTGAGAAGGATGTGCACGATTTCGGTAAGATCATTCAAGGCGAGAAGGTTTCTTATTCCTTCAAGTTCACAAACACTGGTCAGTCAGACCTACTGATCACTGATGCCAAGGGAAGTTGTGGCTGCACTGTTCCTGAGTATCCAAAGAACCCTGTTAAGCCAGGTGAGGCAGGGGTGATCGATGTGATTTTTGACAGCACTGGTAAAACCGGTCAGCAGAATAAGAAGGTCACTATCACGGCCAACACTGTTCCGAACACCGTGGTCATTGCCATCAACGGTACTGTAGAGGTTCCAGAAGGAAAGAAATAAGTCCATGAATCACTCCATTCTGCTTCAAGCTACCGAGAATCCGTTGGGCAACTACTCTACGTTGCTCATGTTCGGCCTTATGTTCATCGTGTTCTATTTCTTCATGATCCGCCCTCAGATGAAGAAGGCCAAGGAGGAGAAGAAATTCCGTGAGGAACTGAAAAAAGGCGACCAGATCGTCACCATAGGAGGAATACACGGTAAGGTGGCCGAGATAAAGGAGACCACCATTCTGATCGAAGTTGGCGAAGGCAATAAATTGAAGATCGAGAAGACGGCCATCTCCAAAGATGGCAGTGTGAAACTCGGTCAGGCCAACTGATCTTTCGCCTATCTTGGTCGTACGCCCTAAAACATGGCAAAGACCGCATCACATAGACCCGAAGGGCCGAGATTCAGCAGAAGGACCACTGTCTTTCTGCTGTGTCTCGGCCTCTCTGCTTTCTTATGGCTGCTCCGTTCCCTGTCGCAGCAGTATGATGAGATGATTCCCATTGATGTGGAATTCGTAGGAATGCCTGAAGAACGAATCCTTATCAATGAGCCGCCAACACAATTGAAAATGCAGGTGGAGGCCATGGGTTTTGATGTGCTTTGGCACATGTTACGCCCATATCGTGAAACATTGACCATCGACCTGAGCGAGACCATGCTGCGAAAAGTGACCTACGAGGGCATCGCAATGCAGTATATGCTCACTTCAACACAGCGCGAAAAGGCCGATGCATTGTTGTCATCTTCCATCAAGGTCGTGCACCTACATCCCGATACGGTCTACTTCAATTTTGTAAAACGGCATAGCAGGTCATTGCCAGTAAAGCTGGTGGGTGAGCTTGCATATGAGGATAATGTGGCTCCATCCGGCAATCCACGAACAGTGCCCAGCAAGGTCACCGTATTCGGCCCCAAGGAATTGCTGGCAGAAATGGACCATGTGGAGACCGAGGACGTGAAATGGACGGATATCGGGGAGAGCATTTCGGCCAAAGTGGCACTAAAGCCTCTGTCGGATCCGCGTCTGTTGTCCATGGAAGAAAAAGAAGTGGAGGTGCAGATCGATGTGATACCTGCAGCGCTAAAGGAGTTGAAATCCACCGTTACCATTCCGGGACGCATGGCCATGCAGCGATGGACGCTGGTAAATGACCAGATAGAGGTGACCATCAAAGGCACCGCTGAGGTGATCGAGAAGCTAACTGTTGAGGACTTTACGTTCTCTGTGAATACGACCGATGCGAAGGATGGAGACAGAGTCAAAGTAAAGTGCGACAAACGCCCTCAGGGTCTTGTGGATCTGCGATGGACACCGGAAGAGGCTCAGTTGAAAGCCCGAAAGTGATGCTTATAGTCGGTATCACAGGAGGAATAGGGAGCGGTAAGACCACCGTCTGTGGCATTTTTGCCGCACTGGGCGTTCCTATTTACTACGCAGATACCCGTGCTAAAGAGGTGATGATGACCGATCAACAATTGATGATTGATATCACGCGGAATTTTGGGGATGCAGCCTATCAGAATGGAGTATTGAACAGGCAGTTTTTGGCGGAGCAGGTATTCAGCAACAAGGACAAGTTGGCTGTATTGAATGGCCTGGTGCATCCCGCTGTTGGGCGCGACTTTATGAACTGGGTATTGGCGCATCAGCAGTTTCCATACGTAGTGAAAGAAGCTGCCATACTTTTTGAAAGTGGAGCGTACAAGGCGGTGAACACAACGGTACTGGTGACCGCTCCGGAGGATGTTCGTTTGCAACGCGTTATGCAGCGTGATGGTGTTGCTGAAGCAGAAGTCCGTAGGCGCATGACCAATCAATGGCCCGAAGAGCGAAAGGTTGAGTTGGCAGATCATACCATTATCAATGATGGCAAACACCTGCTTATTCCGCAGGTCTTAGCGCTTCATGATAAATTCCGGAAGCCATGAATATTCTTATTGCTGCACAGATCCGTGAGTCAGAGCAGTATACCATTGCCAAAAAATCGAAGTCTGGACTCAACTTGATGGAGGTTGCTGCCCTGTCATTTTATCGTGCCATGGATGCCGATGATTTACAGTCTTCGATAACGATTCTCTGTGGAAAGGGCAATAATGGAGGTGATGGTCTGGCGCTGGCGCGCATGCTCCATGAGGATGGCGTTGATGTTTCTGTGATCGTTATAGACCATACCGACACCTCGAGCCCTGAATTTTCGGCCAATCTGAAACGTTTGGCCAAGACCTCGGTCAAGGTGAAGGAGATAAAGACCTTACCCTTGATCAGGAAGCGAGACCTGATCATTGATGCACTGTTGGGGACGGGGCTGTCTCGACCGCTTACGGGACTGTTGGCAGATGTGGTAAAACATGTGAACGGCCTACCTAATCGTGTTTTAAGCATAGATGTACCGACCGGACTTTTCTGCGAGGATAACACTTCCAATGACCAAGGGGCCATCATTCAAGCAGATCGGACATTTACGTTCCATTGTCTCAAGCAGAGTTTTCTTTTTGCAGAGAATGCCCCTTTTATTGGTGATGTGAAAGTCCTGAATATCGGTCTTTTGGAGAAGGAAAGCGGTCTGCAATGCAAGGAGTCATTGATAGACCGTGGGTTTGTTTCAGCGATGATCCATCACAGACATCGTTTCTCACACAAGGGGACTTATGGCCATGCCTTACTTGTGTCGGGTAGCTATGGGCGCATGGGTGCAGCAGTATTGGCGGCCAAAGCGTGCATGCGGTCGGGTGTGGGCCTGCTTACTGCTCATGTTCCTGTCAAAGGTGTTGATGTGATGCAGTTGGCTGTACCCGAAGCCATGTGTTCTATTGATGAGAACGCATTGACCATTTCTCACCCACCAAAATTGGATGGTTTCTCAGCAGTAGGAGTGGGGCCTGGCATTGGTCAGAGCATAGAAACGGCACATGCACTGAAGAACATTCTGCAGGATTGCATATCTCCATTGGTGATTGATGCCGATGCTCTCAATATCTTATCTGAAAACAAGACATGGCTTTCCTTCCTTCCGGCAAATACTGTACTTACGCCTCATCCTAAAGAATTCGACCGGTTGGCAGGTCCAAGTCAATCGGGCTACGAACGCTGGCAGAAACAACGTAATCTTGCCATTAGATACAATTGCGTTATCGTTCTAAAAGGGGCTTATACAAGCGTTTGTAATCCGGCAGGCCAGACTTTTTTCAATACAACAGGCAATCCGGGAATGGCAACTGCCGGTAGTGGTGATGTGCTTACAGGAATAGCACTTGGTCTATTGGCTCAAGGATATTCGGCAACCCAAGCTGCGCTATTGGCGGTATACATTCATGGGCTTTCGGGTGATTTTGCCAAAGAGATGCAAAGCCAAGAAGCCCTTATAGCATCTGATTTTGTAGCTAACCTAGGGCGGGCATTTCAGCTCCTTACTATTTGATGACCAGCTTCTGGTTGAACAGTTCATCTTCGGATGAACCGATGACGATATACATGCCGGGCGTCAGGTTGTTGTTTGGGTCGATAGCTGTGACCGGTCCTGAACCCTGATTCAGGATCACTTTCGAATAGGATTCGCGGCCCATCATGTCATAAACTATCACGAGTATCTCAGGCATGTTCAATTCTGGAATATCAATCTTCACACCCAGTTCACTTGAGGCAGGATTGGGATACAGACCGGAAAATGCATCATTTACAGGACCTGATTCTGATTCGTCAAGCGAAGTGGCGACACTGAAATTGACACTGTAACCCAAGGTCTCTAGCAGCAGCACCTCATCATCATGCAAATGGCGGAAAGCCGCACCTCTGTCAAGCGATGGATGCATGACAAATTCCCCATGTTCAGTTCTGCTATTGTCAAAGTGACTCAAACTGGAGCCGTTGAATGAAGTAGGGGAGAAAACCGGAGCCAATTGTCCGGGCCCAAGCTCATACCACACCAGATTATTGGTGAGCATGTTTTCTGTAGGTTGAGATACGGATGCCGCATTCCCACTTCCGCTGACCTCAAGCAAAGGATCTTTGTTGAAATCAACGAGATTCCCATCGTATGTGGTGAAAACATGAGGCGATGCAGCCGATTGACCGTGTGCTGTGCAATAGCTTGCAAAACCAAGCAGGTGCATTATTTCGTGAAGGGCCACGGTGTAGAAGTCATACTGATCTGCTTGCGGCAGGCCGTCAACCTCATAGCTGAAATTCATGTTGCTATGAAAGTTGAATTGGATATAAGCATCAGGAAAGGTTCCATGAGGGTCGTTTCCTGTAGTGATGTGGCGAACAGTGAAAGGATCGTTGAAGCCCTTTGAACCATAATAATAGGCAGCAGAAAAGGCAAATGGATTTGAGTTGGGGTTTCCTGAGAAAGAGGCGCGTATCTCAATATCCGCTGAGCCGCCATCTACGATAGACGATGAAAAATAAGCGAACGCAGCTTCAAGAGCAGCCCTGCGAGCAGCACCATTGACCGGGTCGTCAAATCCAATACCTGAACCGTTCACCTGATCAAGGTAGGTGAGATTGAACGTTGGCCCAGCGCCCGTATTCTGCTTATAGCTGGGATGTTCGCCACCTGATATGCCAATAGTTATTCCCTTGGATTTTCTTTCGTAAAGGGGTATTTGAAACACTGGATGCGTTTCTATCTGTTCTCCTTTTGCATTGAACAGAAGTTCACGTCCATTTTGAACTTGAAGAAACAATGCTCCATCATTCAGGTGTGGCTCGTCAAATAGCACATCCTGAGCCGAAAGAAAGGCTGGAATGATGAGTAGTACAGCGGAGGTAAGGATGAAGTGTTTCATGACCACAGTAATATGACCTGTATAACTCTGAAACTTAAAAAAAGATACGCAAATTTGGCAATTACTGCTCTAAGATGCCAAAATATCGATGACTGACGATCTTAAAGGGAGTCGATAGGGCCTTTGCCTTCCCTAACCACTTCGACTGAACCATCTGCACAATTCAGTACCGTAGAGCCTTCCGTCCCTCCATAACCCCCGTCTATGACCATATCTACGAGGCCTTCGAATCTTTCATGAATGAGCTCGGGGTCGGTGCTGTATTCAATAAGTTGATCCGCATCGTGCACGGAGGCTGTCATTATCGGATTCCCCAATTCGTGAACAATTGCCAAGGGAATACGATGATCCGGAATCCGGATTCCCACCGTGTGTTTTTTGCTGTGGAATATTTTAGGCACTTTGCTGGTCGCCCCAAGTATGAAGGTGTATGGACCAGGTAAAACGCGCTTCATAAACTTGAAGATGCCGTTATCGATCTGGGAACAGTATTCGGATATGTTACTGAGGTCTGAACATATGAACGAGAATTGCGCCTTATCAGGTTTGATGTTTCGTATCTGACAAATGCGCTCTACCGCTTTACGATTGTTTATGTCGCAACCAATTCCATAAACGGTATCGGTCGGATAAATGATCACACCCCCTTTTCGCAGACAGTCCACAACGGACAATATCTGCCGTTGCTGTGGATTGTCTGGATGGATGCGGATCAACATCAGGTGGATGTTATTGCTTCATGGCTCCAAGAAGTATCCCTCTTGAACCCACGAGAAAGAAGATTACTTGTTGGCAGCGTGGTCTGCAAGGAACTTGGCAAGACCAATATCCGTCAAAGGATGATTCAATAGGCCAAGTATTGCCGAAAGTGGGCACGTGGCCACATCTGCTCCAACTTCTGCGCACTTTACAATATGCATTGTGTGCCGAATGCTGGCGGCAAGAATTTGCGTTTCGAAAAAGTAGTTGTCGTAGATGAGTCGGATCTGAGCGATAAGATCCATGCCGTCCTGACTGTTATCATCCAATCTGCCTAGGAATGGAGAAACATAGGTTGCACCTGCCTTTGCAGCCAATAGTGCCTGACCCGCGCTGAATACCAATGTACAGTTAGTACGGATACCCTTGTCGCTGAAATATTTGATCGCTTTGATGCCGTCTTTGATCATCGGGACTTTCACAACTATCTGCGTATGTAAAGCGGCCAGTGCTTCCCCTTCTTTGATCATTCCTGCAAAGTCGGTGCTTATTACTTCTGCACTGACATCGCCCGTGGTAATGTTGCAGATATCTATGTAGTGCTGCTTTACCTTGGCTTCGCCATGAATGCCTTCTTTGGCCATAAGCGAAGGGTTTGTGGTCACTCCGTCAAGCACTCCAAGGTCTTGTGCCTCTTTGATCTGGGCAAGGTTTGCAGTATCGATAAAGAATTTCATGTTGATGGTTTGGGTCTGATGCAAAGGTGTTCAAAACACCTTTGTGAGTCTTTGAACGGCCCAAAAAGTAATGAACAGGTTACTCGTCCATTGTTTGTTGGATAAGATACACCTATCAGAAGTTCCGATATAATGTCACAGAGCCGGTGATCTGTCTTGGCTCGAAAGTATTGAACTGCTTCAGCACGAATTTATAAATATATACCCCATTCTTTAGAGGTTCGTTGTTGTCTGGGTAATTGCCATCCCATTGATGTTCTGGATTGTCTGTCTGCCAGATTATCGTTCCCCATCGGTCGTATACTTGCACATTGTAGCTTTCATATTCAAAATTGTCACCACTTGGTCCCCATGTATCATTGAGGCCGTCACCATCTGGAGTGAATGCATTCGGAATGTAGAAAGTGAATAGTGGGTCAACTTCCACGTAGCGATAGGCAGTATCGGCACACCCATATCTGGGCTCATTGTATGCAATAAGCATAACCAGATAAACACCGCTGGAATCGAAGTCGTGCACAGGATGTTCTTCCATGTCCACTTCTCCATCTCCAAAGCTCCATTGGTAGGAGAAAGATGCTTCGCTTTCGTTAAAGAATTGAACAGAAGGGTCCTTCAATTCTTCTGGTTTTGAACGTGTACTAAAACTCGCAACAGGCGGTGGTATCACTCCTACAATTGCATCTCCAGTAACTGAACAACCACTCGCATCTGTTACCACAACAGAATAATCGCCTGGACCAAGGCCAGTGTTCCAGCCTGATGGAGGAATAACGGTCGAATACAAATGACTTGAATCACGAATGGCCGACCAGACATATTCGAATGGAGCTGTGCCGCCAAGCATAACGGCTTGAATTGCACCGTTGCCGTATAGACAGGTATCATCGCCAGCTACTAACGTCACGTTTATGGGCAGTGGTTGTTGCACAATGACGGTTGTATCGGACACACATCCTAATGCATCAGTAACCGTCACCATATATGGCCCAGCATTGAGATTCTGAATTGATTGGGACGTCTGCTGAAGTATATCGTTCCACTGATATGAATATGGGGCAGCGGACCCAGACGCAGTGGCCGATGCCTGACCATTGGTCTCTCCAGCACAAAGAATGTTTGCATGGCTGGCAGCAATGACGGGCAGAGGATTTACAGTCACATTCTGCGTTGTGAATCCTATACATCCGAAACCTGATGCAACTGCCAGCACGACAGGATAAGTGCCACTGCTGGCGTACGCATGAGTAGGGTCCGCGTTGGCAGATTGTCCAGTATCTCCGAAATCCCATGCATTAAGTGCAATAACACCTGAACTTACACTGCTCTGATTTACAAATGCAGTAGTAGCGCCCTCACATACATCAGCTGCACTGAATGCTGCCACTGGTGTGGGATAAATGGTAATATCGTTTGAGATAGTGGATGCACACAAATCAGATGTGATTACTGCAAGCGTCACCGTATAAGTTCCAGCATTGGCAAAAGTGAATGATGGTGACTGAATGACCGAATTACCCTCACCATCAAAGTCCCATGCCCAGTTGGTTATTGTGGCTCCAGAAACGGATGAGTTGTCCACAAAATCAGCGGGCTCGCCAAGACAGACATTGGCAGTACTGAAATCGGCAACAGGACTTTCAAACACAACAGCAGGATAGGTTATTGTTCCTGTGCAGCTCCCAGAACTGGCAATCAGCGTAACGGTGTAAGTGCCAGGTCCTGCGTAAGTGTGGGTAGGGTCTTGCGAAGTTGAACTCGAATTGTCCCCGAAATCCCAATCCCAGTCGGTTAAAGCACCAGCACTTACTGAGGAAGCATCAAGGAATTGAACGGCATCGCCATCGCATGCGTCCACCACAATAAAATCCGCTGTGGGGTTTACACCTACAATGATTGTTTCTGTTACCGTTGAAATGCAGTTCTGATCTGACGTGACAGTAAGAACAACATCGAAGGCATTCGCGGTCGAATAAGTATATGATGGGTCAGGTAGAGTTGATGTGCCTACTCCGTCACCAAAGTCCCAACTATGGTCAGTTATCGTGCCCGAAGTAATTGACGAAGCATCAGTGAATTGCGTGGCATCGCCCAAACATTCATTGGGAGCAGTGAAATTGGCAATAGGCATGGCGTTGACCGTTACCTGCTGTGTTATCTGATCAATGCAGCCTCCCGCAGTTGCCACTCCTAACGTGACAGGAAAACTGCCAGCACTTGGAAAGGTGAAGGTAGCGTTGGTGCTCAACACTGGAGCACCCCCGAAATCCCATGCACTTGCTGCAAATCCTCCACTCGAAGTATTTGTGAATACCGTTGCTGTGCCTTGACATTCTGTTGTGAATGTGAAATCTGCTGTCGGATTGGACTCAACAATAAGTTGAACGGTTGTCACAGCGCTTACGCATCCTGATTCAGTGACTTGCAGCGTAATGTTTTTCACCCCAGCAGTGGCCCAAGCTACTTGATATGGCCCTTGGCCGCTGCCACTGATCGTGACGCCACCATCAAATCCCCAGACATAGGTGGATCCAGGAAGACCTGTACCGGTATAGGTAATGGTTGCCGGAATACCTTCACAGGCTGAGGCATCAGCAGTGAATGTAGACGTTGCGGAGGCCAGTGTAGTGATAGTTATCGGTTCTTGAGCGGAACAAGCATAACGGTCTGTTACTGAGGCAGTATATGTGGTTGTCTGTGCAGGGGTCACTGTGATATTCGCTCCAGATTGTCCTGTATCCCATGCATAATTATAAGGGGTTGAACCAAGCAGCGTGGTTGCAGAAAGGTTCACAGGCAGGCCTCCACACAGATTATTCGCATTGGAGGTCAATGTTATTTCAGGACACAGATTTACTTCAATCACAGAACGACTGTTGTCATCACATGACAGATCGTTCCAAGATCCGGCAGAGTAAATCTGCACGCACTGCTCACCGTTCTGACAATCTGAATCACATCCTCCAAAAAAATCTTCATCCCCGTAGCCGCTATTGTTCGGCTCGCCACCAGCCCAGTTCTGGTAAACGTTGGGATCAGCATTGTTCGGGGCAAAATTGCCAGTAGTTCCATCGCTGGCATACCAGAGGTTCTGACCAGCTCCAACACGCTGTACACCAATCCAGATAGTGTTTCCAGCATATGGGCTTGCGTTCAATGCAGCGGTCACCGCGGCATTTTCTGCGGCATCATTCATGACAACCATGTTGGCTCCAAGAGCAGATGCATTAGCCTGCGAGCTGCTTGCTGGTTGTGACGTGGGATTTACAAAGTAAAGACTGCATGGTTGACCTTGAACCGCCAATGGAACGTAGCCCGCTCCAGTGAAGGTTTGCATGATCAGTGGAATATCGCAGGTAGGTGACTGAGCGGATATGCTTAGTGGGGCAATCAGGCCGATCAGTACAAATGTGAATTGACGTAGATTTCTCAGCATGATGTTAAGCGTTGACCAATGAAATTGGCATTGGTCGAATACAGATGAAATGATGACGTGCTCATTTCCTTTTCGTTGCCATTGGAGTTAGAATCAATTCGTTGATGAAGCAAGGTCATTGCTTACTTGCGGCAACAACGTATGCGGTCAGATCCTCAATTTGTTCGTCTGTCAATTTTTCGTTGGAATAAATGGGCATGTATTGCGGGGTACGCCCTTTTGGTGGTGTGCCCTTGCGGCAGATGTAATAGATCGATCCACCGTTGTTTTTGGGTAGATAGCTTACCAGCCATGAAAAATCTTTCATGCCCTTCTCATTTCCGAATACGGTTTTGGTCACACCATCCTTCTTATGGCAATGCATGCAGCTTCTCTCATAGATGAATTTGCCTTTGGTGACATCGCCTTTGTTACCCATGCCACGGGATTCCACTGCCAATGGCTCCAAAAAGGTGGCAGGCACCGCATCCAGATATTTGGATTTCACAAGAGCGATTGCGGCATCTTTCGCATCATTTCGGCTCAATTGCTCCTTCTCGTTTGCCGAAAGGCCAAGGTCGCTGACCTTAAGTTGCAAGGTGGTGAGGTAATGCATCACAGCCTCCAGTTCCCATTCCTCCAAATAACGACCAGAGGAACATTCGCGCGAACAGAGCTGCACCGCATTGTGAAGGTCCTTATTGGCCGGTTTTACAAGGTCGCCATACTTCTTGATGTGGTCACCGTTGAACCAGCCCGTCCTATTAACCATTCCCCAGAAAGTGGATCCCGGCAGGTAAGGGATGTTCTTCTCCATGGCATAAACAAGGCGCACATCTGCGTTGTTCTCCAGCGGATTTGCTGCTTCTGGCACCACATTGTGGCAATCGGTGCAAACGAAGAACTCAGACACTTTCTTGCTTCTTGTCCCGTCTGGCAAGGTGGTATTGCCTTTCAGAACGATCTCTTCGCCCATCGCCACTTTTTTCGGGTCGATCTCTTTGATATAGTGCTTCTGAGGCGCATCGCCCAACGCGATCAAGAGTTCGCTAACTGGAGCATCATCAGCAAGTTCAACACCACCGCCCCCAGACAAGTATGTGTAGGTGAATCCGCTACAGACCACAAAACTTGCAACTACCACAATTGATTTCCACATGTGAAATGACTTTATATCCGATCCCAAGGTTAGCGAAAATCCAGCGGATGGATTTTGATCTTAATTTCTGCGATAAAGTGGCGCGACTCCGAAGTTTGTCGGCAGCAATTGGGGTATCTGTTAAGCAATTACCTTTGCCTTTAGAATGAATCTAAATAAGGACACTGTAGAAAAGGCACTTGCTCAGGTGCCATCGCCCGCTGGACAGGTAATGCTGACGCAGAGCGGGGAATTGAAAAACATCCAAGTGTTCAGCACCGAGGTTGACATCGACCTTGAGATTCGCAATCCGGCTCTTCACGTACGCAAACGGTTGGAAGAGCAGATTGAAACCGTACTGAAAAAGGAATTTGGCCCTTCGCTCAAGATCCGGGTCAATATAGCTGCCAAGGTGTTGGAAGAGACGCAGAAAGGCCCAGCATCCATGCGAGGTGTGAAGAACATCATCGCTGTAGCTTCGGGCAAAGGCGGTGTTGGCAAAAGCACCATTACGGCAAATCTAGCCATTGGATTGGCGCAGTTGGGATATAAAGTAGGCCTGATCGATGCTGACATCTATGGCCCTTCGATGCCCATCATGTTTGATGTGGTGCATGAGAAACCACGGGTTCAAGTGGTGGAAGGCAAGCAATACATGCTTCCGGTTGAAAGCCACGGCATCAAACTTCTGAGCATCGGATTCTTTGCCGACCCGGCCCAGGCGATCGTTTGGCGCGGGCCGATGGCCACCAAAGCCATCAATCAATTATTTGCAGATGCCTACTGGGGCGACCTCGATTATCTGGTGTTGGATCTACCGCCTGGAACCGGTGATATTCACCTGACGCTTGTTCAAGCGGTGCAGATCACGGGTGTTGTGGTCGTTAGTACACCACAGGAAATTGCCCTTGCTGATGCTCGCAAAGGTGTAGCGATGTTCCAATTGCCAAGCATCAATGTGCCAGTCTTGGGATTGGTGGAGAACATGGCGTGGTTCACTCCTGCCGAGCTGCCAGAAAACAAGTATTACATCTTCGGAAAGGACGGTACCAAAGGATTGGCCGAGCAGATGAACGTGCCGCTTTTGGGTCAGATCCCGCTTGTGCAGAGCATCCGCGAGGCGGGCGATGTGGGCAGACCGGCCATACTGCAAGGCGATACGCCAGTTGCGCTCGCATTCAAAGAATTGACCAATAATGTAGTGCAGCAATTGGAGCATAGAAATAATGCACTGCCACCCACGCAACGACTCGTAAATTCAATCAGATGACAATGACCGTTATTGCCCACACTGACCAGCAATTACATGCAAAGGTCGAGGCTGCCATCGAAACGATGCGTCCCTTTTTTGAGGCCGATGGCGGTGACATGCAGTTGGTGGACATCACCGAGAACATGGTGGCCCGCCTGCGTCTCATAGGGTCATGTCGGAATTGTCAGATGCGCGAAATGACCTTGAAAGGCGGAGTGGAAGAAGCCATCAAACGTGTAGCCCCTGAAATTTCGGGTGTTGAGGCGTATGAGGGGATTTAGTCGTTCACGGTTTGAAATCCCCACAAAAATTGATCTCTCCGGTTTTGAATTCCGGAGAATCGAACCATTGATCTGCCCAAATTCCAGATTCTCATCTATTCCGAATAATCATGTTAAATGCTGATAAAATCAGCCTTTTGTACCCACTACTTTTGCAGTCATTTTTAGAACGTCAATGTCCCAAACCATAGAGAAGGTCAAGGAGATCACTATTCTGTTCGCAGGTGACTCCGGAGACGGCATCCAGCTCACTGGAACGCAGTTCACAGATACGAATGCCCTGTTCGGCAACGACCTGAGCACTTTTCCAAATTTCCCGGCCGAGATACGCGCCCCGCAAGGCACCTTGGCGGGTGTTTCAGGTTTCCAGCTCCATTACGGTAGCGTGGAGATATTCACTCCGGGCGATGAGTGCGATGCGCTCGTGGTGATGAATGCTGCTGGTCTGAAAGCGAACCTGAGGTCACTTAAGAAAGGCGGAATCATCATTCTCAACACCGATGGTTTCGATGCCAAGAACTTGCGTCTGGCAAAATATCCCGAGGGAGTTACTCCTTTGGAAGACGGCACGCTAAACGGCTACACCGTTTATCCTATAGATGTGACCAAGCTGACCCGCGAATGTTTGAAAGACAGCGGCCTCAGTACCCGCGACATCGACCGGAGCAAGAATATGTTCGTGCTTGGATTCGTGCTGTGGATGTACGATCGTTCGCTTGAGAACACCATCAATTTCCTGAAGGAGAAATTCAAGAAAAAGCCTGAATTGATCGGGTTCAATACCACTGTGTTGCAGGCCGGTTACAACTATGGCGACACCATCGAGGCACCTACTTCACGCTACAGTGTGGACAAGGCACCGATGGCCAAAGGCACATATCGCAACATCACGGGCAATGTGGCGGCCGCGCTGGGTCTCATCGCAGCGGGCAATCGCTCTGGTCTGGAAATCTTCTACGGAAGTTATCCTATCACGCCTGCTTCGGACATCCTGCATGAGCTGGCGCGTCACAAGAACTTCAATGTGAAGACCTTTCAGGCCGAGGATGAGATCGCGGCCATCAGTGCATCTATCGGAGCATCGTTCGGGGGTGCGCTTGGCATCACAGCCAGCAGCGGCCCGGGCATCGCACTCAAAGGCGAGGCCATCGGATTGGCACTTATGCTCGAATTGCCGTTGGTGATCGTGAATGTGCAGCGCGGTGGGCCATCCACCGGACTGCCTACGAAAACGGAGCAGTCTGACCTTTTGCAGGCCATGATGGGCCGTAATGGCGAGGCTCCTGTGGCGGTGGTTGCAGCCGCCACGCCAGCCGATTGCTTCACCATGGCATACGAAGCGTGTCGCATCGCGGTGCAGCACATGACGCCTGTGTTCTTCCTTTCTGACGGCTATTTGGCCAATGGCTCTGAGCCATGGAAATTCCCGAAAGCGGATGAACTTCCTGCATTCAAAGGTGATTTTGCCGGTAAGGACGACCTTGAGGATGGCGTGTTCTATCCGTATAAGCGCAATGCCGCGTTGGTCCGCAAATGGGCCGTACCGGGCGTTGCGGGATTGGAGCATCGTGTGGGTGGTATTGAGAAGGAGGACGGCACGGGCAACATCAGCTACGACCCAATGAACCACGAGCACATGGTGCATACCCGCGCCAAGAAAGTGGCCAACATTGCCGACAACATTCCATTGCAGCAAATTGAATTGGGCGATGCCACGGGCAAAGTGCTTGTGCTGGGTTGGGGCTCCACATTCGGGGCCATCAAAGCTGCTGTGAAAGAGCTGCGCGAAGAAGGCCATGCCGTTTCGCACGCTCAAGTACGCTACCTCAACCCATTCCCAAAGAATCTGGAGGAGGTGATGAAGGGTTTTGAGAAAGTGCTCATTCCTGAGATGAACCTCGGCCAATTGCGAATGCTTATCCGTGCCGAGTTCCTTGTTCCGGCCATAGGGTTGAACAAGGTGCAGGGAATGCCGTTCACGAAGGGAGAAGTGAAGAGCAAGGTGCTGGAATTGCTTTGATCAAAGGACAATACACGATAAGATTATGCAGGAAACACTCACACCACCAATGACCTCCAAACAACTTGAGACCGATCAGGAGGTTAGATGGTGCCCAGGATGCGGAGACTATTCCATCCTGAAACAGGTCCAGAACGTTATTCCCGAGCTGGGACTGAAGCGCGAAGAGATCGTGTTCGTGTCAGGTATCGGGTGTTCGAGCCGGTTCCCGTATTACATGAACACTTATGGAATGCACAGCATCCACGGCCGCGCTCCGAGCGTGGTGAGCGGGCTGAAGGCTGTGCGTCCCGAGCTGAGCGTGTGGATCATCACAGGCGATGGCGACTCGATGTCCATCGGAGGCAATCACCTCATCCACATGCTGCGCAGGAACTTCGACACGAACATTCTGCTGTTCAACAATCAGATCTATGGGTTGACAAAAGGCCAATATTCGCCAACATCAGAGGAGGGCAAGCTGACCAAGAGCACACCCATGGGTTCGTTGGACCATCCGTTCAACCCGGCCGCATTGGCGTTGGGTGCAGAGGCCACGTTCTTCGCCCGCACCATGGACCGCGACCCGAAGCATTTGCGCGATGTGCTGAAAGTGGCGAATGACCACAAGGGCGCGTCTTTGGTCGAGATATACCAGAACTGTAACGTGTTCAACGATGGTGCTTTCTTCGGAATGACGGACAAGGACACCAAGTTGGAGCAGACGCTGTTTGTAGAACAAGGCAAGCCTTTGATCTACGGCCCGCAGCGCGAATGGGGCATCGTTCTCGATGGCCTCACTCCACGTAAGGTGGCCACATCAGAAGTGAGCGCCAACGACCTGTGGATACATGACGACCGCGACCGCGTGAAGGCCAACATCCTCGCCCGTTTCTTTGGCGACCCAATGGCGGAAGGCAATTTCCCACGTCCGTTCGGGGTCTTCTATCAAGCGCAGCGTGCCACGCATGACGACCTCATCAACGCGCAGGTGAGCCGTGCCAAGGAGGCATTGGGTGCAGGTGATCTGGACAAGCTGCTGAGCGGACGGAATACTTGGACAATCGCTTAGACTGAATTCCAAATAATAACGCAGAAAGGGCCGATGGATTAAATCTATCGGCCCTTTCTTTTGGAATAAATTTATCAGTGTTGAATCGGCTCCACCCAATCTCCATGCTGGCGGATCAGGTCGATGAGCTCGTCCAAGGCGTGTTCGGAGGAAATGCTTTTCTTCACCACCTCGCGGCCTTTGTAGAGAGTGATCTTGCCTTTACCAACGCCCACATATCCATAGTCGGCATCGGCCATTTCACCCGGTCCATTGACGATGCAACCCATGATGCCGATCTTGATGCCTTTGAGGTGCTGGGTGCGACTGCGGATCATGGCGGTGGTATCTTGCAGATCGAAGAGGGTACGGCCACAGCTGGGACAACTGATGTATTCGGTCTTGGAGATGCGCATTCGAGCGGCCTGCAAGATTCCAAAGGCGGTGCTGTTGAGCAATTTGTCGCTGCCGCAGTCCACGGCTGCGATGAAGACGCCATCACCCAGACCATCAATGAGCAATGCGCCCATGTCGGTGGCACTGAAAAGTTGCAGGCGTTCTTCACTTAGGCTTTCATAATAGCGGCCGATGATGACGGGGACATCGCAATCATGCTCCAGCAATCGGAAGAACAGCCTGCGCTGCTCGGCCATACCGTGAGGATGCCATGTGTCGATGAGGAGCACTGCTGTGGGGTCGGACTTCAGCTTGGCGATGAGCGCATCGCTGAGGTCGGGCAGGGTGCAATAGACCAAGTTGAGGTCGGGATGCAGGTCGCTTTCCTCCAGATATTCCTTGGGTTGAAGATGCGGGTATCTGCGTGCGCGGTGCCTTTCGTTTCTCCACGTCTTTAGGTTGTATAAGATGCCAAGGGTGCCGGGAATCTCAAAATCCGCAACGCGGTCACCCAGATAGACGAAGTCGCAGGCCTGATCGGTGAGGTTCCATTTATCCAACGGAACAGAGTAATGATAGCCGAGGGCGAAGAACGAAGCTGGGGTGATGTTCTCCCGTGCGCTCAGGTCGGCCATCACGCGGGGCACATTACTGCCACCGATGTTCAGCACTTCGCGGGTCTTTCTGCGGCTGTGTTCGAAGGGATTTATTGGGATGTTGTCAATGGCAGGGATGGCCCGATCGCCTTTGCGGTCGGTGGAGTAGCGTTCCACCAAGGCCTTCGCCACAGGAATCTCAAATTCGGGGTCTTCTGTAAGGGATACGCGGACGGTGTCGCCCAGTCCATCCTCCAAGAGAGTGCCGATACCCACAGCGGATTTGATGCGGCCGTCCTCGCCCTCGCCAGCTTCCGTAACGCCAAGGTGGAGCGGATAGTCCATGTTCTCTGCGATCATCTTGGACACAAGGAGGCGGTAGGCTTCCACCATCACCTGCGTATTGCTCGATTTCATGGAGAGCACGATCTCGTGAAAATCCTGTTCGCGGCAGATGCGGAGGAATTCCATGGCCGACTCCACCATGCCCAGAGCGGTGTCGCCATAGCGGCTCATGATGCGGTCGGAGAGCGAGCCATGGTTGGTGCCGATGCGCATGGCCGTGCCGTGCTGCTTGCATAGTTTCACTAATGGCAGGAAGCGGGTTTTGATGCGCTCCAACTCCAAGGCATAGGACGCATCGGTGTAATCTATCTCCTCGAATTTCTTCTTGTCGGCATAGTTACCGGGATTCACACGCACCTTCTCTACAATGGTTGCTGCCACTTCAGCAGCATTGGGCGTGAAATGGATGTCGGCACATATAGGCGTATCATAGCCCCGCTTGCGGAGTTCGGCCTTGATGTTGGCGAGGTTGTGGGCCTCGTTGACACTGGGAGCGGTGATACGCACCAGTTCGCAGCCGGCCTCTATCATCCGGATGCTCTGCGCCACGGTGGCCTCGGTGTTCATCGTGTCGGTGGTGGTCATGCTCTGCACCCTGATCGGATTGCTGCCACCGATGCCGAGGCTACCGACCTTCACTTCCCGAGTTCGGAAACGGCTATATTCGATCAGGCTGTTGCAATAAGCGGGATGCGGCATGTGGCTTGAATTTGCCGCGAATTTAGCCAACCCTTGCGTGGTGTGCCAATCTGAGTTCTATCCCAACTCCAGTCCTAAGGGCGTACCACCATTCTTGCTGCATACGGCACACCCATGGCAGTAGTGGCATGCACCGTATAGATGCCATGCGTTAGCCCTTCTATGCCGAGCGAGGCCGATACTTGGGCCGCTTCCAACACCGTGCGACCCATCATGTCCGTTATCCGAACATACGTCAGCGTCTCGTTTCCCGGCAGGCTCAGGCGAACACTACCCTGTGCTGGGTTGGGATACAGCCCAAGGCGGCCTATGCTTTGGTCCTTATCAGGCCCCGTGCCCAATGGCTCTGCCAGATAAAAATCCACCATTCCTCTTTCTGTCACCTCCTGTGGCGGATAGGTCTGTCCGCTAACGATGCGCGGCCATACCACCACCACGTTATCTCCTATGGACAGACTGTTGTCCTGCGATGAGAAGAGATGGGTTACGGTCACTTGTGTCTGGCTCTGCGCCTGCATGAAGTTGTTCCCGCTCCAGACCGTTGAATCCGCTTGGATAGAGTCTGCCGTGCCTTGAACCTGCAGCCAGGTCTCCACATCGCCTTGAAAACCAAGGTTGCTCACATTGCTGAACACCATAGTGAAGGTCACTGTCGAGCCGTCATATACCGTGTCAGGTATACCAATGATGGAGTCCACATTCAGAAAATAGGTCTGCTGCGCTTTCGTGATAGGGCTGCTGAGCAAGAGTGCGAGTGCCACAAAGGCTGAAAGGAGGATGCGGTTACGTTTCATGGTGATGCTTTTGGTCAAAGATAATGGAGGGGTCATCAGACGGCTTTATGTATTTTTCGCAAAACTTACGCGGCCAAAACAGCAAGGAATGGATATTCTCGAACAGATGATCATGCGGTTGGAAAAAGAGGAAATCCGTTTCTTCAAGATGTATGCTGCGCGGATGGAGGTCAAAGAACCTCGCAAGGACATGGACCTGCTGGATCGCATACGCAAAGAACGTGAGGCATTTGATGAGGATGCCGCCATCGCAGAATTATACCATGATGGTAACCGAAATGCATACTACCGCCTTAAGAATCGCCTTAAGACCGAGCTTGCAAAGAGCCTCATGCTGCAGCACATGGAGCACGAGGACACATCGCAGGTCATGCACCTGCTCCACCTCGCGCGCCACTATCAGGCACGCAACGCTTATGCCCTAACGGAGCATTTTCTCACCAAGGCCGAGCGCAAGGCTGAGACCCTTGAGAGCCATGAACTGCTCGATATGATCTATACCGAGTTCATCCGCCTTTCGCAGGAAGTGGTCACCATAAACCCTGAAACTTACATCCTCAAACGCAAGGAGAACGAGGAGCAGCTCCGAACGCTCCGCCAAATGGACGACATACTTGCCTCCGTCAAGTACCGCCTCAAGGTCACGCAGAACTTCTCGCCAGTTGACAATCCGGTGGTAGGAATGCTGCGCGAAACCTTGGACAGGCTATCTGTGGACGACAAGGTAAAGCGCGGAACACAGCTCCGTTTCAAGGTCTATCATGCTGTCAGCCAGATTTTGCTCCAGCAGCATGACTATCCCAATCTGGAGGATTATCTCTTACAGACCTACGCCCAGTTTGACACCGAAAAACTCTTCAACCGCGCCAACCATCAGACCAAGTTGCAGATGCTCACCTACATGGTCAATGCGCTATTCAAGAATGGCAAGGTGAGGGAGTCGCTCGAATGGGCGGAGCGCCTGCGGTCGGCCATGGACGAATTCGACCGCCTGCACTACGACCGCTTCCTGTTCTTCTACTACAACTCTCTCGTTATCAACTACACCAAGACCGACATGGACCGCGCCATCTCCTTGCTCTTGGAGCTGGAGGAGCACCCCAAGCTAAAGGACACGCAGTATTACCTCATTTTCGTCCATCTCAACCTCGCCATCTTCTATTTCGAGAAGGGCGAATTCCGGCAGTCCGTCAGGCGGTTGAACCAATTGTATCACCACGAGCGCTTTGCGCATACAGCCGTTGCGCTCCGTCTTCGCATTGCCGTCTTCGAACTCATGGTAAGGATAGAAC
>JBFYQB010000234.1:0-4871 GCA_041302955.1 Flavobacteriales bacterium | reverse complement strand
GCACGGCACGGGCACCAAGGCGGGCGACCCCGTGGAGGCCACAGCTTTGAACGAGGCCCTTTCGGAAGGTAGGAGCGCGGACGACAAGTGTTTCGTAGGATCGGTGAAGACCAACATTGGCCACTTGGAAGCGGGTGCTGGCGTGGCGGGACTCATCAAGGCCACATTGAGCGTGAACAAACGCAAGGTGCTGCCAAACCTGCATTTCCATAATGCCAATCCGAAGATCAACTTCGATGAATTGTGCCTGAAAGTGCCTACGAAGGTTGAGGAATGGCCTGCTGGCAAGGAACGGGCGTTCGCCTCGGTGAATTCGTTCGGCTATGGTGGAACCAACGGTCATGCTCTGGTAGAAGGCTACGAGCAGAAAAGACTGGAGTTCGCTCCCGATAAATTGTTGTTGGATGATGCCACGCGGCTTTATCCATTTTCGGCTCGGAGCGAAGAAGCGTTGAAACAAATGGCCTTGCGTTATGCCGAAACGCTGGAGGACGGCAACGTTAACATCCACGATTTCCATTATTCGCTGGCGCAACGCAGAAGCGCACTACATAGCCGCTTGGCCGTGACCGCTTCTTCTTTGAATGAGTTGAAAGACAAGCTGCGGAGTTGGGCCGATGGCGGTTTCCTGCCGGGCTTGGTCAACGGAACGGCACAGGAAGATGTGAAAGGCAAACTCGTGTTCGTCTATACAGGAATGGGCCCGCAGTGGTGGGCCATGGGACACGAACTATTGAAGTCCGAGCCTGTTTTTCGCAACAAGGTGAAGGAATGCGATGCCATATTCAGAACCATTTCTGGATGGAGCATCATGGAGGAGATGCTGAAGCCAGAGGCCGAGAACCGCATGGCCCGCACCGAGGTGGCGCAGCCTGCCAACTTCGTCATTCAAGCAGGATTGACCGCGCTTTGGAATCACTGGGGCATCTTCGCGGATGCCGTGGTGGGGCACAGCGTGGGTGAAGTGGCCGCTGCTTATGCTTCTGGTGCGCTTTCGTTGGAAGATGCCCTGCTGGTGAGCTATCACAGAAGCCGTATTCAGCAGACCACCGCTGGACAGGGAACCATGCTCGCCATCGGTCTGGGTGAGGAAGATGCGTTGACGCGCCTCAACAACAATCCGAAGATCTCTGTTGCAGCCATCAACAGTTTCAACGCTGTGACATTGGCGGGCGAAGAAGCCGCGCTTTTGGCTTTCGGAGCGGAACTTACCAAGGAGAACATTTTTAATAAGATGTTGAAAGTGGAGGTGGCCTACCACAGCTACCAGATGGAGCCGCTGAAAGGCGAGCTGTTCACCAGCCTCGCTTCGGTGAAGGCCAACGTGCCGACCATCCCGCTCTATTCAACCGTAACTGGAGAAAGAGTTCTGGGCGAAGATTTCGGAACTGAATACTGGTGGATGAACGTGCGTCAGCCTGTTCGTTTCGCCAAGGCCATCACCAGCATCATTGCCGATGGCTACACGAATTTCGTTGAAGTTGGGCCGCATCCAGTTACCAAAACGAGCATCAACGAATGCCTGAGCGCTGCGCAGACACAAGGCAACGCCATCAGTTCACTGAAGCGTGGAGAACCTGAGATGCCAACCATGATGGATGCGCTTTCGCAACTGTTCATTATCGGCTACACGCCCAACTGGAACGTACTTGCCCCGAAGGCCAATTTCATCAAGCTACCTAGCTATCCTTGGCAGAAAGAGGTCTATTGGAATGAGACAGACCGTTCTCGGGAATACCGTCTCGGCACGCCTGGCCACGTTTTCCTGAACGACAATCTGCGCCTGCCTGACCCAAGTTGGGAGGTGGAGATCAATCCCCATTTCCTACCATGGTTGGAAGACCACCAAGTGGAGAACAAAGTGGTGATTCCCGGTGCGGCTTATGTAGAGGCTGGCCTCGCATTGCACGAGAAGGAATTCGGAGATGCGGCCTGCACCTTGCAGGAACTTCGCTTCAATCAGGTGTTGGTAGCCGACCCATCCAAGGTGCAGATGTTGCACACGACCTACAACCGCGACACGAAGATCTATCAGGTGTATAGCCGTGAGAAGGGTGACACGGCTGGATGGCAGCTTCACGCCACGGGACGTATGTTAGAGGATACCGTGCAGCGCACCGCCCCGAAAGTGGACGTGGTCGCGTTGAAGAAAGGCTTCGCCAACCAAGTTGCTCCAGCTGACCTGTACACTACGCTTACTGGCATGGGGCTTCATTATGGCCCTTATTTTCAAGGGTTGAAAGAAATCTTCATCAATCAAGATGAGGTGCTTTGCCGCATTCAAGGGCATGAAAATCTGGAAGGCAATACTGACCAATACATCCTGCATCCGAGTATTTTGGACAGCGCGTTCCAGAGCATGGTGGCGCTGGTGGCCGACCCACGCAACACGACACCGTTCGTTCCTGTGAGCATCGACCGTTTCGTATTGTACAAGAGTCCGGGCAATGCGGTGTGGTGCCACGGTACCATTACCGACCGCACGGGCGTGACCATCAAAGGCGACCTTGTTTTCTTCAATGAGAACGGGGAAGTGATGGCCAAACTGACCGACCTCACCTGCCGCGCTATCAGCAACAAGGCTGCCGAAGAAGAGACCGTGAAGGCAGAATGGTTCTACAAGCCACAGTGGGATGCCGCAGAGGCTCCTGTTTCTGAGGAAAAGGCCAGCGACATTCTTCTCATTTCCGAGAAATGGGGTGCCACCACGGAGGCGTTGCAGAAGTCATTGTTCGATGCGGGTGCCACGGTCTATGCTGTTTCGCAGGGCGAGAAATTCGTGCATAGCGGAAATGGCTGGGCGATGGATTTCCAGAGCAAAGATGATTTCGCGAAGCTGACCGATGAGGTGCTGAGCAGGAATGTGACGCAAATCGTTTACGTGCCTTCGTCATTGCGAGGGAGGAACGACCGAAGCAATCTCAATGGAGCAGATGGCTTCGCTCCGCTCGCCATGACGACCGTAGAGACGGTTCTTGATACCACCATGCCTGCCGTTCTTTTGGCAAATGCACTGTCTGACAAGGCCCGCGACCGCAACTTCAATCTGTCGCTGGTGAGCTTCAATGCACAGGCCATTACAGGAGATGAAAAGGTCACTGACCTCGGCAGCAATGCGCTGTGGGGCTTCGCACAGCTCATTTCCAACGAGTATCCATGGATAAACACACGATTGTTCGACATCACTTCGGGTGAGAAACAACTGAGCGGTTGGGCTGATGAAGTGCTCGGCAATGCCAAGGACAGCGAGGTGGCCTACCGCAATGGTCAGCGCTACCTCAAGCAGCTTGTCCGCGCCAATGTGGTGGACGAGTCGGCTGAGAAGCCCAAAGTGGCCATTTCTACGGATGAAGCGGTGGAACTGATGTTCGGCAACTCTGGCCGCATCGAGGACCTGCATCATATCCGCACAGAGAAGCGCGCCCCGAAAGCGGACGAGATCCAAGTGCGTGTGCATTCATCGTCCATCAACTTCAAAGACCTGCTCAAAGTGTTGGGCCAGATCAGTCAGGATGTGCTCGATGGCACCTTCTTCGGCAATGCGTTCGGTATGGAATGCAGCGGAGTGGTGACTGCCATTGGCAGCGCTGTTACGGAACACAAGGTGGGCGATGAAGTGGTGGTTGCCACGCCAGACGGATGTTTCAGCAGTTATGTGACCGTGAAACCGACCTATTGGGTGAAGAAACCTACGACCCTCAAGTTTGAGGAAGCACCTGTGATGATCCCGTACATGACCACCATCCACGGACTGGTGAATGTGGCGCAGATCAAGCCGGGCGACAAGGTGTTGATCCACAATGCCGCTGGTGCTGTCGGTCAGGCTGCCATTCAGGTGGCGCGTTGGAAAGGCGCGGAGGTGTTTGCCACGGCCGGCACCGAGGACAAGCGCGAATTCCTTCGCAAACAGGGCGTGAAGTACATCTTCAACAGCCGCGACCTGAGTTTCACCGAGGACATACTCACCATCACCAAAGGCTATGGCGTGGATGTGGTGCTGAACGCCATTGCGGGCGAAGGACTGTATCAGAGCTTCCGTTTGTTGGCGCCTTATGGCCGTTTCATCGAGATCGGGAAGCGCGACATTGCGCAGAACACCGCCCTGCCGATGAGCGTGTTCAACCGCAACATCACCTTCGCACACATTGACATCGACCGTATTCTGCGCGAGCGCTATGACCTTTCACGCAGTCTGCTCGACACCATCTATCAGGGTTTTGAGGAAGGGTTCTTCCAAGCGATGCCCGTGAAGGTGTTCAAGGCCAGTGAGGCGATCGATGCGTACGATTATGTGCGCAGAAGCCAGCACACAGGCAAGGTGGTCATCAGCTACGACAATTGCACGGTGGATGTGGATGAAGTGATCATGCACACCACCATCAACCCCGAAGGCACGTATCTCATCACGGGTGGCACGGCCGGTTTCGGACTGGAAATAGCCAAATGGTTGGGCGAGAAACAGGTGAAGCAACTCGTGCTATTGAGCCGCAGCGGCATCAAGAGCGATGAGGCGAAGGCGGCCGTAGCAACCATGGAAGCCAATGGCACTAAGGTTTTCGCACCTGCCACCGACATGACCGATGCCACGCAAGTAGCGTCCATCATCGCCAAGGTGAAGGCCGAAATGCCCCAACTCCGTGGCATCTTCCACGGGGCAATGGTGCTCGATGACGGCTTCCTCAACACGATGGACCGCACGCGTTTCGACCGTGTGCTGCAACCCAAGGTCAAAGGCGCGCTCAATCTGCATGCGGCCACGGAAGGCATCATCCTCGATTTCTTCCTCAGCTTCTCGTCCATCTCGTCTGTGATCGGCAATGCCGGACAGGCGAACTACGTGGCGGCCAACAGCTTCCTCGATGGCTTTGCGC
>JBFYQB010000233.1:0-16445 GCA_041302955.1 Flavobacteriales bacterium | reverse complement strand
TTCACTGAGTATGGCCCTATCTTTCGATTGGCAGAAAGCAAATGCTGCAGAAAAAAGCGTTTTCCTTAATCAATTGGGAAAACTTTATCCTGATAAACTGACTATCGAATGGGTCACAATGCCTCAAATGACCTTAGAGCGCTATATCATCAATGATGGTAGTATGACCATTCTGGAGAAGCAGTATCGGGGTCATTGTATCATATTTTATATTAAGAATGGTATACCTGAGCCTGAAATGCGTTTCTATAGGTTGTTGACCAAGTATTATCCAGAATAATACTGGAGTTCATATCGATCTCACCGTTTTCTGGCAATCAGAATCAGTACCATGTATAAACTGACATTGAACCTTCTTTTTCACTTTTTGATTGTTTGTACCGCATTTGCACAAGGTGAAAAGCCTTGTGATGAGCTGGACTCAAATGAAGGTATTGAACGATTCTATAAGGTTCATCTGTGTCAGGGTGGGGCTGCAATAACCAGAGACCATTGTTGGATCCATTTTGAAGAGATCGATTCGATCAAGGTCACCGCTTTTGTCAACTGGGCAAAAGGGATCGGATACAGTGTAGACACTGCAACCCGCTCTTCTGTTTACCACAAGGAGGATGGCAAGGGCGTCCCTGCTTTTTTTGTTATTCTTACCTTGCCTGTCAAGAACAGTGATCTAGCTCAGTTCAGTAAAGTGGTAAAGTCCATCTCAGAACAGAAGCAGGCCTTAGGGATTGAAAATTGTGGTGGCAGATATGCCAAGTAAGGCCCTCAGCCCCAAACACAGCGGTATTGCGCAATGAACAGTGGTGCACATGAAGGGCACACCTGCATCCCCATCTGCCCACCTATAGGCCGACTGTGGCACATGGTCTACTGACTGACTCCGTTCCGGACCGTCTTCGGTATTGTCTTCGAAGTCATCTCCCAAACCGTCAAGAAAGTCGATGACCTTGTCATCCAGACCAGAAATTGCCCCACGTGCGGATAATCCCGTTAATTTGCCCATCGGCACACAGATGCGCATCGGCACCGTCATACCTGTATACAACGAGGAAGGCAATCTGGCCACCATCCATCAGCGGCTTTCGGCCGTGATGCAGGCCTTGGGCACCACAGACCATCAACTGCTTTTTGTGAACGATGGCAGCACCGACCGCAGCCTGGCCATCCTCAAGGGCCTTGCCGCTGCCGACCCCCATGTGGCCTACATTGACCTGAGCCGCAATTTTGGCCATCAGGTGGCCGTTTGCGCAGGGCTCGACCACGTGCAGGGCGACCGCATCGTCATCATCGACTGCGACCTGCAAGATCCGCCAGAGCTCATCACCACCATGATGCAGCGCATGGACGAGGGCCACGATGTGGTATACGCCCAGCGCAGAAGCCGCCAAGGCGAAAGCACCATGAAACGCTGGACAGCATCGCTGTTCTATCGCATGATGGACCGCATCACATCGGTCAAGATACCGGTGGACACAGGCGATTTCCGCCTCATATCGCGCAGGGTGGTCGAGGTGCTGCGCCAGATGCCCGAACGCGAGAAATTCCTCCGTGGGCAGATAGCATGGATGGGTTTCAGGCAAACGGCTGTTGAGTACGACCGTCAGGCGCGCCAAGCTGGCGATACAGGCTACACCTATCGCAAGATGATAGGCTTTGCCTTGGACGGCATCACCTCGTTCTCCAACTTTCCCCTCAAGGTGGCCACCCTATCGGGCTTCTTCGTTTCGCTCATCTCGTTCGTGCTGATGATCTATGCCCTGTGGTCGCGATTTGTATGGAAAGTGTATGAACCGGGATGGACATCGCTGATGCTCAGCGTGCTCTTCATAGGCGGCATTCAGCTCATTGCCGTGGGCATCATAGGCGAATACATAGGCCGCATTGCCACCAATGTGAAACAACGACCTTTGTACCTCATTAGAGAACAGTCGCACCCGCCACATACATCATGATAGGAGGCAAGAAACGCATAGGACTCGGCATCGCACTGCTGCTGCTTGTGGCCTTGGCCAATAGGTTGTGGTTCATCGTAATGATGCCACTGACGCCCGAAGAGCTCTACTCGCTACAGTATTTCATAGGCCCGGGGCTGCTCACGGCCATCACCAGCTATGCATCGCCCAACAATCACGTGCTCAATTCGGTGCTCTCGTCCCTGATGGTGCACCTGCCCCTTTCGGACGCCTTTGCCCTGCGGACCGTGGCGATGCTCGCATCGTTGGCATCGGGCATGGTTGTGTTCTTTCTGGTGCTGCGGGCGCAGAGCGCCCGGTTCGCATTCTTCTCGGCAGGCATCTGGATGGCATCGCTCAGCGCGCTCTATTACGGGGCTGTTGGCCGAGGCCATGCGCTGGTGGCGCTCTTTGCCCTCCTGGCCTACCATGCCATGCAGCAGTTGCTCAACGACACGCCTCACAGGCTGCGGTGGTCGGCCGTTTTCATCATGGCCAGCGGCCTTGGTTTCTGGGCTGTTCCTACCTTTCTGCTGCCCTTCTCTGGGCTTGTGCTTTGCATGATCGTGCATCAGCTCATGCACCGCGACAAGGCCAAGTTCACCCTCAACGTCATCAATACCCTGCTGGCCACGCTGCTTGCCGTGGTGCTCTATCTGCCCATCCTGCTCAACAACCGTATCATTGCCCTCACCGACCATTGGATGATGCGCGAATATGATCTGGGCAACTTCACCCTTGTCCGTATTGTTGACCATGCGCAAGAGGTGCTCACCTTTTTCGATCCCTTGGTGGCCGCACTCTTCATTCCATTGGCAGGCATCGCCATCTGGTTGCAGAAAGGATGGAAAGGCGGTTTCATGACGCAGGCGCTGCTCATGTTTGCCGTGAGCTTTGCCTATGTGGGCTTCTCGGGCACCATTCCGCCTGCACATACGCTCGTGTTCCTCACCCCGTTTGTCATCATGGCCGTATCCGAAGGGCTTTATAACGGCTATACCCAGGTGTCGCAGATATACCGCAAAGGCATGATGGTGCTCATAGCCCTGCTGCCCATTCTTGTGCTGGTCAACTCCAACCGCACCATGTATCGCACCAACCTGCATCCCGCCACCCACGAAAGCGCTGCCATGGCGCCAACAGACGAGGGCGCAGCGGCAGGATCAACAACTTTACCGACCCAACAGCAACCCCTATCTACCGATACCGAATGAGCATTCAAAAGCTATCCATAGTCATCCCGGCATATAACGAAGGGAGGACGATACACATGATATTGGACCGCATCAAGGCGGTAGCACTCACCAATGGCATAGCCAAAGAGCTCATCATTGTGAATGATTGCTCGAAGGATGATACCGTTCAGTCGGTGGAACGCTACATGGCGCAGAACCCTGAGCTGGACATCCGTTTCTTCTCGCAGCCGGTGAACATGGGCAAAGGGGCCGCGCTGCACAAAGGCATTGAACTGGCCACAGGCGAGTACATCATCATTCAGGATGCCGACCTCGAATACGACCCACGGGAATACAACGACCTGCTGAAACCCATCATCGAGGGCAATGCCGATGTGGTGTTCGGCTCGCGGTTCATGGGGGGCAATCCGCACCGTATTCTCTTCTTCTGGCACACGATAGGCAACAAGTTCCTCACCTTCCTGAGCAACATGTTCACCAACCTCAACCTCACCGACATGGAGACCTGCTACAAGCTCTTCGATGCCCGCATGGTGAAGTCGCTCCAATTGAAGGAGAACCGTTTCGGGTTCGAGCCCGAAGTGACGGCCAAGATATCGCGCATCCCCAAGGTGCGCATCTATGAGGTGGGCATCTCCTACTATGGCCGTACCTACGAGGATGGCAAGAAGATAGGCTGGCGCGATGGCGTGAGGGCCATCTACTGCATCCTGAAGTACAACCTCTTCAGCAAATAGTACGTGCTGCGCACCGGGGCTTTGGCATTGATGGTGGGCATCGGCCTGCTGGTCTTCGCCTCCCATACGCGCTGGCACAACGTGGCCGAGAATCCGCTCATCATCACCGATGGAAGGGGCTATTACGGCTATCTGCCTGCTGCATTCATCTACGGTGATTTCAGTTATGCTTTTGTCCATCAGACCGACCCACTGCATTATGCAGGCACAAAGCCGTCCGATTTTTTCCACCTGACGCCAGCGGGCAGTGTCAACAAATACTTTGTGGGCACGGCCGTGCTCATGGCCCCCTTCTTTGCCGGTGCCTCTCTGTGGGCCTCGGCCATCGGTGCGCCTGTGGATGGTTATTCGCCTCCCTTTCAGATGGCCATCGGCATGGCGGCCATCTTCTATCTGGTGGTGGGGCTCGTGTTCCTGCAACTGCTGCTGCAGCTATTGGGCTATCGCTGGCGGGCCATAGCACCCACGTTGCTGGCCATCGTTTTTGCCACAGACCTGCTGTTCTACACCGTGTATGAGCCCAGCATGTCGCATGTCTATTCATTCTGCATGGTGGCAGCCTTTCTCTACTTCTCTGCCAAGGCCATACTGCATCAGCAAGACCGCATGTGGCCACTGGCGGCCTTTGCTTTGGGGCTCATCGCACTTATCAGGCCTACCAATGGCATCATGCTACTGGCCTTGCCCATAGTGGCAGGAGGTGTGTTTCCATTGGTGCAGGCCGTGGAGCGCCTGCTGGCACGGCCTCGCATACTGGTGCTGAGCATAGTGGTCTTTGTGGCGGTAGTGGCCTTGCAACCCTTGATGTATATGTTGCAAGTGGGCCAACCGTTCTTCTGGTCCTACAAGGGCGAGGGGTTCAACTTTCTGGCGCCAGAGATCTGCAATGTGCTGTTCAGTTATCGCAGAGGCCTGTTCGTCTATGCCCCAGTGCTGCTGCTGGCCGTTGCAGGCATGCTGGCCATGCGCAGCAGGAATCCCGACCGTGCCAAGTTGCTGCTATTACTTATCTCCTTGGCCACTTGGATCATCGCATCATGGTGGATGTGGTGGTATGGCGGAGGCTTCGGCCATAGGGCATTCATCGAATACTTCCCGCTATTTACCATCGGCCTTGTGCACCTGTTCTCCTATGGTTGGGGCCTCCTTCGCCCATGGATGGTCATCGTCATCAGCGCAGTGTTGATAGCCATTCAGGGCATTCAGACCTATCAGTTTATCACCAACATTCTGCCCTTCGACCAGATAGACCGTGCGTTGTATCGCGGTCTGTTCCTGCGCACCGGCAGCGACCTGCAATGGTACTTCCCGCTGCATGTAGGAGAACATTCCTATGTGGGCAGAGACAGCGTCACGGTAAGCAATGGCCTGGAGTTTCCGCGTGGTTGGGGTGGCGAGGAACATACCACCGATTCGGTGGCATGCACTGGGCAGTTTGCATCCTGCATCAACGCAGACAACTTCGGCCTTACCTATCGGGTGGCAGCCTCAACACTGCCTTTCCCCGTCAATACTGTTCGGGTACAAGCGAACATCCGCACTTCCTGGACATCAACGGTCTCTATCGTCTGCACTGTGGAAGATAGCACCGGACATGCGCATTATTGGGCCAAGCGACCATTGAGGCCTCAATTTGTAATGGGCGGAACGTGGCATTCATGTGCTACGGTTTTCTTGCATACCGTTGCAAAAGATCCCTCCGACAACCTCTCGGTCTTTCTCATGAAAGAAGACGGGCAAGCGGTCTGTGCTGACGACTTTCAGATAACGTTCATCCATGCAGAATAAGGATTCCCGAAACAGGCTATGGCTGGCCACGTTGCTACTCTGCGCCCTGATCGCGCTATTCTTCGGGTCGCATCGGCAATGGCATAATCTGGCCATGTACGGTATGATACATGCCGATGCGCAAGGCTACTACGGCTACCTCATTGCCATTTTCATCGAACACTCCTTCGATTGGCAACAGGTGATAGATGGTTACAGTCTCACCTACTTCAATGGCGGTGGTGCAGACTTCACGGTGCTGAGCGATGCTGGCAGGGTGAACAAGTATTACGCAGGCACCGCTCTGCTGATACTCCCCTTCTTTCTGATGTCCTGCCTCGCAGCATTCTTGATGGGGCAACCGGTGGATGGCTACTCGGTACCCTTCCACATCGGGGTGATGATGGGTGCGCTGTTCTATGCGCTGGCAGGCCTTTACCTCTTGGGCAGGTATCTGCGGTCAAAAGGGCTGTCGTGGGCAGCGATCTCCATTTCCACCTTGGGTGCATTTGCAGGCACGGGCATATTCTTTTACACGGTCATGGAACCGGCAATGTCCCATGTCTACAGCTTCTTTCTTTTCTGCGCCTTTATTTATCTTGCTGATAAGGCGATCGCGCACACCTCTGGCCGCAATCTTCTGTTTCTGGCGGTGGTGTTGGCCATCATAGCGCTGGTGCGGCCTACGAATGCCGTCATTGTGTTCAGCCTGCCGTTCATAGCCGGGGGATGGGGTCCTTTCATTCAATTTCTCCAAACTGTCTTTGCAGACTTCCGCAGATGGAGTTTGCCATTGTTGGTGGCCATTTGCATTGCCTTGGTGCAACCGCTTATGTATATGCTTCAGGTGGGACGGCCATTCGTGTGGTCCTATAGCGGAGAGGGCTTCAATTTCGCTGACCCACAGATCATCAATGTATTGTTCAGCTATCAGAAAGGGCTCTTTGTTTATTACCCTTGGACATTCCTTGCCTCGTTCGGGCTTATTGCCTTGTTCATCCGCAACAAGGCCGCGGCAATCTGGCTATCGGTGTTTCTTGGCGTGTCCATCTATATCATTTCATCTTGGTGGTGCTGGTATTATGGCGGCAGTTTCGGCATGCGGGCCATGGTCGAGTTCATCCCATTTTTCATCCTAATGATGGCCTATCTGGTGGATGGTGTGCCTGCTTGGGCAAAGTGGGTCTTGGGTATCCTATCGATGCTTGCCATCCCACTGAATCTTGTTCAGACCTACCAGTATAACAAGTTCATCCTGCATTGGGCAAGTATGGACAAGGAGCGGTACTGGCACATCTTCCTGAAAACCGATAAAAAATATGAGGGGCTCTATTTCAGAGAGACAAAAACTATTCCCCTACCTCCCGATGATCAGATCGAAGCACGATTCAAGATCAGTACCGATCTGGAGTATGAGACCCTGCAATGGGGAACGCAAGGAAGACAGATCGGAAAAGCGCACTCTGGTCAATGGGTATCCAAACTTGATGCCCAAAACCAATATGGAACGACTACAGGCATTCCCTACAATGACATGGGACCGGAAGGCCGTAAGCTTCTGGTGGCCACCTTCATGGCCTATTCAGAGGAAGAAATGCCTGCACTGACCTTGGCATACTCATTCAGCCAAGGCGAGCGTCATTACGGACACGCTTATCTGGGATGTGGCGATCAGCTGCTGGAGAAGAACACATGGACCGCGGTGAGACTGGTGGTTGAATTGCCCACTCCGGAAAATCCTACAGACACCTGGGTCGTCTATCCATACACAACAGGGGAGGCCACCATACTGGTGGATGACATCAGCTACGAACTGCTGACATTGAAAGAATGAACTGGCCTATCAGTTGACCAGCAAATAGATCCAAACAGTGATAAGCACAACAAGGACGGCCATGGCCACCCTTGTTTTCAACAGCTGTCTTCGCTTCCACTCCTCGAGAGGCATACTTTTGTCTTCTTACTTGACAAATGTATGGCATTCGGAAATCCTGCACAATAGTCCATAACAGCTATTGGACGAATGACCAAGATCATTGACCCATTCTGTGGATCATTTTGGCCACCACGAGTATCATAATGAACAGCACAACACCCAAAAGGAACTTTGATGAACCCTTGAAAAGTTCGGGAGTTTGTCTCAGATCGTTGCGATAGGCATAGGCAATGCCAATGATGAACACCACGGTGAAAATGCCGGCAAACACCCAATGTCCCGATGTGACGTTCATCGGCCTGCGGTGATCAACCCTTTCTGCATCAACAACTCCAGGATCTGCACGGTATTGGTGGCCGCCCCTTTGCGCAGATTATCAGACACTACCCACAGGTTGATGGCATTATCCTCACTCTCATCCTTCCGGATTCGCCCTACAAAGACCGCGTCTTTGCCTTCTGAATTGCGCGGCATGGGATACACGGAATGCGCGGGGTCATCTTGCACGATAACGCCCGGTGCTTTGGCAAGTATGGTCTTTACCTCCACAACACTGGCGGGTTTGGCAAACCGCACGTTGACCGCCTCAGAGTGCCCACCAGTAACGGGCACACGCACCGCAGTGGCAGTTACCCGTAGGTTTGGCAGCCCCATGATCTTGCGGCTCTCATGCACCACTTTCATCTCTTCTTTGGTGTAGCCATTCTCCAGAAAAACATCACACTGTGGAATCACATTCCGATGAATGGGATGGGCATATGGCCCGTTGGCAAGCGGTGTGCCCGCCTGCTCGCTGTCCAATTGCTCGGCAGCTCGTTTGCCTGTGCCTGTAACAGACTGATAGGTGCTCACCACCATCCGTTCTATGCCGAAAGCCTTGTGCAACGGCCATAATGCCACCACCAATTGGATAGTGGAACAGTTCGGATTGGCAATGATGCGGCTGCCGCTGTTCAACGCATCGGGGTTCACCTCTGGCACCACAAGCGGAATAGCAGTATCCATCCGCCAAGCCGATGAGTTGTCGATCACGTAGCTGCCCACCTCCGCAAACTTAGGTGCCCATTCTAAGCTGGTGCTGCCACCTGCAGAAAACAACGCCACATCGGGCCGGAGGCTCACAGCCTGCGCCATTCCAACCACGGGATATTGCTTGCCCTTGAAGCTGATAAGTGTGCCTGCCGACTTTGAGGAAGCAACGGGAATAAGCTCAGAAACGGGAATGTTGCGCTCTTCGAGCACTTGGAGCATGATGCGACCCACCATTCCGGTGGCTCCGACTACGGCTATTCTCATGAGAGGCTTAACAGAGACTTATCAATCTGCGGTCGGCAAAACTACTACATTTACCCACCTTCATTCTGCCGTATGACCGCGCCTTTAAGACGTTTCGCCCCTATTATTGCCCTGATGATAGTGGCGTTTTCAGAGTTCTCGTACGCCCAGTTCACCGACCAGTTCACCGACTTGGACCTGAGCAATGATCCGACCTGGACTGGCGATATCAACAAATTCATCATCAACACAGATACTGTTCTGCAACTGAATGACGGTGTGGCAGGACAGGCGCAACTGGTCACATCTTTTGCCGCTTATGACCTGAACCAGAGCGTAGAGTGGCAATTCTGGATACAACAAGGCTTCAGTGGTTCGGCAAGCAACTATGGCAGAGTATATCTGGTGAGCGATCAGGCAGACCTCTTTGGCCCACTGAACGGCTACTATCTGCAATTTGGCGAGGCCTTGGCGGTAGACGCCATCGAATTATTTCGTCAATCTGGCACTACTTCCACATCTGTTTGTCGGGGCACAGATGGATTGATCGCCAATAGCTTCTCGATGAAGATCCGCGTAAGGCGCGATGCCGCTGGCAACTGGGAGGTGGGCACAGACCCCAGTGGCGGCACCTCATTCGCAACGCAGGCAACGGGTACAGATGTGACCCACACCTCATCCACAAGTTTTGGGATGCGTTGCTCGTATACCGCAAGCAACGCCAACAAATTCTATTACGACAATATCTACATGGGGCCTTACATCAATGATGTGACCGCTCCAGAAGCAACTTCTGTGACCGTCATTTCTCCTAATGCGTTGGATGTGCGTTTTTCGGAGGCCGTTAGTGCAAGCACAGCCGAGAACACTGCGAACTACAATGGGAGCAATGGCATCAACAGCCCAATTACTGCGGTGCTTGATGGGACAGATGCCACCTTGGTGCATCTCACCTTTGCAGGCACGTTTGCCAATGGATCGGCCTACGACCTGACAGTGAGCAATGTGCAGGATCTGGCCGCCAATACGATGACCACCACGGTGCTGCCGTTTCAATATGTGGTGACCGAAGCAGCTGCGTTTCGCGACATTGTCATCAATGAATTCATGGCCGATGAGACCCCCAGCCAAGGATTGCCTGAAACAGAATATGTAGAACTCTTCAAC
This sequence comes from Flavobacteriales bacterium, assembly GCA_041302955.1. Taxonomy (GTDB): domain Bacteria; phylum Bacteroidota; class Bacteroidia; order UBA10329; family UBA10329; genus UBA10329. The sequence continues at coordinate 6,415 of JBFYQB010000233.1, read as the reverse complement.
CGCAGCACCAAGTTCATCGACCTTACGGGTTGGAAACTGGCGGATAACAGTTCGGAGGGCACCATTGGAACTTTGGTGCTTGGCCCGGGCGAGTTTGCATTGCTTGTGCCCACATCGGGGGTGGCATTATTCCCATTCACGCAGCGCGTGGTGGGCGTAACCTCTTGGGCATCGCTCAACAATAGTGGTGATGCCATAACCCTGAAGGACACGGGACTCGTGGTAGTAGACCAACTGGCCTACACCGATGCATGGTATGGAGACCCCTTCAAAGAGGATGGCGGTTTCAGTTTGGAACAGATAAATCCATACCGTAGTTGTACCGCATCGTCCAATTGGCTGGCCTCAGACAATGCCAATGGGGGAACTGCCGGATCGGTCAACTCCATCTTTAATGACGCACCGGATGTGACCGGCCCATCAGTAACTGGTGTGCAAGTGTTGGAAGCCGACCGCGTGGAACTGCTGCTCAGCGAGCCCATTGCCGAGTCTTCGGTCAGCGCAAGCGCAGTGGGAATTTCGCCTGTTGCAATTATTGCCAATGCGGCAGGCATGCAGCCCGAACTGACATCCGTGAATGTGCAATTCGCTGCACCGTTGGACACTGCAGTGCTCTACACCATCACCATAAGCGGACTGACAGACTGCGAGGGCAATGCACAAGCGGGCAACAACGCAGCCTCGTTCCTCATTCCATTCGATCTGCGTCCGGGCGACCTCATCATCAACGAAGTGCTGGCCGACCCTGTAACAGGTGGCAGGGACTACGTGGAGCTCTACAACCGTTCTGACAGACCCGTGAATCTTCGCAATTGCGCATTGGCCAATTTTTCTGACGATACCATATCGAGCATCCGTATCATCACCTTGGCCAACTATGCTGTGCTGCCACAGGGCTATGTGTGCCTCACACAGGATTCAGTGGACATTATAGGTAAGTACATTAGCCATGGCATCGGCAATTTCATTCAAATGAGTTCGTTGCCTTCTTACAATATCGACTCTGGAACGGTTTTTCTTTTAGCTGCGGACAGTGCAGTTCTGGAGCGTTTCGCCTACGATGAGGACATGCATTTTGCGCTACTTGACGACAGCAAAGGATTTTCGTTGGAGCGTCTGGATCCTGAACGTGATGTGAATGACCGCGGCAATTGGCATTCTGCTGCCCAAACTGTTGGTGGAGGCACACCGGGACTCAAGAATTCACAGTTCTACCTCACCGCTGCATCACAGGGCGAAGTGACCACCGACCCAGCTATATTTTCGCCAGACAGTGATGGTCTGCAGGATGTGCTCAATATCAACTATCGTTTTGAGGCAACAGACATGGTGGGCACCATTAGGATATTTGATGCCAATGGCCGCGAAGTGCGGTTGCTCATTGCCAATCAATTGCTTGCCACCGAGGGTGTCTTCACATGGGACGGAACAACCGATGAGGGCACCAAAACACGTATCGGACCCTACATCATCCTCTTCGAAACCTTCGAACCCAGTGGCAGCAGCCACACCTACAAATTGACCACCGTGCTTGGGGGAAAGCTATAAGAGGTCGTTGGCCAAATTGGCCAACTCGGATCTTTCGCCTTTCTCTAACGTCACATGAGCACAAAGTCGATTGCCTTTCACCTTCTCTATCAGGTAGCTCAACCCATTTGACTGCGTATCCAGGTAAGGCGTGTCAATCTGAAATATGTCTCCTGTAAAAACGATCTTGGTGTTCTCTCCTGCACGGGTGATGATGGTCTTCACCTCGTGGGGTGTAAGATTCTGGGCCTCGTCAATGATGAAGAATATGTTGCTGAGGCTCCGTCCACGTATGTAGGCCAATGGTGTTATGAGCAATTTCTCCTGCTCTACCATCTGTTGTATCTGCTTGACCTCCTTGCCCTTGTCAGAGAATTGGCTCTGGATGAATTTGAGATTATCCCAAAGGGGCTCCATATATGGGTTGATCTTGCTCTTTATGTCCCCAGGAAGAAACCCGATGTCGCGATTGCTAAGTGGCACAATGGGCCGCGCCAAGTAGATCTGTCTAAAATCACGTTTCTGTTCCAAAGCGCCTGCCAACGCCAACAAGGTCTTGCCAGTGCCTGCAACGCCTTGCAGCGTGACCAATTTCACTTTTGGATTGAGAATGGCATGCAATGCAAAAACCTGTTCCGCATTCAACGGACGGATACCGAATGCTTCGGTCTTCTCTATGCGCTCCAACAGATCGGAATCGGCATTGTAGTGCACCAAGGCCGATTTTTTGCCATTCTTTAAAATGTAGTAATGATTGTTCTGTGGCTCGGCCAATCCTATCTGCCCTGGCGAGCATGTGCCATCCTGATAGAGTGCATTGATCACTGAGGTTTCTATCCCCCCGATGGTACTCTCTCCTTTATATAGCGTACTGACATCTTTGATCTTGCCTGTCTCATAATCCTCTGAAAGAACATTCAGACTCTTAGCTTTCAATCTCAGATTGATGTCCTTGGAGACAAGGATCACCTTTCTGTCCGGATATTCTCGCTGCACCTGTAATGCTGCGTTAAGAATACGGTGATCAGCTTTTACTTCTCCAAACACTCTGTTGGCATCCACTTCCTCCTTTCCCAAGTGTCCGGTCATCACAACTTTGAATGAACCAGCCTTCTTTCCGTCCAAAGGAATCCACTGTTGAAGGGTGCTACCACCCGCCAATCCATCTATCATTCGGATGAATTCGCGCGCTGCAAAGTTCTTTGTATCGTTGCCTTTTTTGAAATTGTCCAACTCTTCCAACACCGTTATCGGAATGGCAACATCATGCTCCTTGAACTGATGGATGGAATTGTGGTCATAGATGATGACCGATGTATCGAGCACAAAGATCTTTCTGCCTTCAGCTTTCTTCTTCGCCATAGATGAGAATGTTGGTTCTCGAAATGTACGGGATAGCGCGTGCTTGGCATATTACGTTTATGAATTTGCAAGGCATTTTTTCAACAACAGAATATCTTGGTCACCACTTCAGCACGTCAGAACTATTCTGCATTTTTGTGGACAAATGAAAACCATTGCCCAACTCGAGGATCTTTTTCTAACATGCCATGATGATGCGTGCACGCTTGCGCTTATCGCAGATGCCGGCAAAACAGATAATGCGTTCGTATCCTATCATGACAGAGAGGGCAAGTACATAGCTGCTTCTGAAGGTATCACCGCTATGATGTCCTACATCCCGAACGAACTCAAAGGGCGCTCAGCATACGACTTCATTCACCCGGATGATTTTGAAGAAATCCTGCGGTCACATGCCCGAGTGACCCTACAGACCGGTGTCAGTGCTGTCACGTATAGGTTGAAGGATAAGCAGGGAATTTTTCACTTGGTAACCACTCTGAGCAAACCGATTGTGAACCTCAAACAGGGCATTCAAGAGATATTAGCCCTGACCTTTTTTGAGCGTTGAACAGGTCGGCAATTAATTTCATCGAAAATATTTTTCATTTCATCGGTATCACATTAAGTTTTCATGTAAATTTACTGCCCAGTTCCAATTCCTGGTTTCGCCCCCATCGCTTGAAGTTTCGACTGATACGATGGGGGTTTTCCTTTTGTCACTGTTCATGGTGGGTTTGCTACCTTTGACCGATAAAGAAATCATGTTCGCATGCAAGTGACGGCTATACATACGCGCTCAGAAATGCAAGAAGTGCTGGAAGCACTCGGACTCAAAGATGTGAATCCAGGTGCATCTACTGGCCTTAATGACCTTCTTGGCAGTGGCCCTGCCATCTCTTCATATTCACCAGTTGATGGCGAGTTGATCGCCAAAGTAGGAAGTTGCACCAAAGAGGAATACGATCAGGTGGCCGAAAAGGCCGCTGAAGCGTTCAAGCAATGGCGCACATGGCCCGCTCCCAAAAGAGGGGAAGTTGTAAGGCAATTTGGTGAAGCACTGAGAACCAAAAAGGACGCTTTGGGGCGTCTGGTATCCTACGAGATGGGCAAAAGCCTTCAGGAAGGTCTTGGCGAGGTGCAGGAGATGATCGATATCTGTGATTTTGCAGTGGGGCTATCGCGGCAGCTTTATGGCCTTACGATGCATTCGGAGCGACCACTTCATCGCATGTACGAACAATATCACCCCTTAGGAGTGGTGGGCATTATTTCTGCCTTCAATTTCCCTGTGGCGGTATGGAGTTGGAACACTGCTTTGGCATGGATCTGCGGTGATACATGCATATGGAAGCCTTCAGAAAAAGCACCGCTGTCTGGCGTAGCTTGCCAGAACATCATCAAAAGTGTATTTCGTGCCAATGGAGTTCCTGAGGGGGTGAGTTGCATCGTTCAAGGGGATTTCCGTGTAGGTGAGATGATGACATCCGACCAACGCATTCCGCTCATTTCGGCCACAGGATCTACCCGTATGGGCAAAAAAGTAGCTTCGACCGTAGCGGAAAGGCTGGGACGTTCCCTTTTAGAACTTGGCGGCAATAATGCGATCATTATTACTGAGAACGCAGACCTTGATATCTCAATAGTCGGAGCACTGTTCGGTGCGGTTGGCACGTGTGGTCAACGTTGTACAAGTACTCGCAGGCTCATAATTCATGAAAGCGTCTATGACAAGGTCAAAGAGAGCCTTGTAAAAGCGTATGGACAGTTGCGCATTGGCAATCCATTAGACGAGAAGAACCACGTTGGCCCGTTGATAGACAAGCAAGCGGTAGATACCTACTTGAAAGCGCTGGAGAGTGTTGTGGCAGAAGGAGGTGAACTTCTTGTTGATGGTGGTGTACTGACCGGTGAAGGTTATGAGAGCGGGTGTTATGTGAAACCAGCCATTGCAGAGGCCAAGAACCATTATGCCATCGTTCAGCACGAGACCTTTGCCCCGATCCTATATCTTTTGAAGTATTCGACCATTGAAGAGGCCATTGCCATACAGAACGGTGTTGCCCAAGGCCTATCATCGGCCATTATGACAACCGATATGCGGCAGGCTGAACTATTCCTATCTGTTGCCGGTTCTGATTGCGGCATTGCGAATGTGAATATCGGAACCTCTGGTGCGGAGATAGGTGGTGCATTTGGGGGCGAGAAGGAGACAGGAGGTGGCCGTGAATCAGGTTCTGATGCATGGAAAGTATACATGCGCAGGCAGACCAACACCATTAATTACAGCAAACAATTGCCTTTGGCCCAAGGCATCAAATTCGACCTCTGAGATAGTATAACCGTGAAGCTATACCTCCATATCCTGCTTCTTGCCGTGATGCTTGGTTCTTGTTCTCAAGATCCAGTGGAGGTGTATTATGATGATCAGCGCAATTACTACGACCTGCCCGTATGCATGCGCAAACAGGTCGATCTGCTCAATAAAATGGGCAAGCATGTTCGCAAGAAACTTACAAAGGACGGTAAGTCGCAGACTGTGGAACGTGGCGATGTGAACTGGGATGAGGAATTGGAATTATTCATGGAATCGGATATCAACCGCCCAGCTTGGCGCGGTGCTTTTATTGCCGATACGGTTGAATTGGAACGCATGTATGTCATCTCTTATCGCACGGAGAATGAGGAGATACCTGTTAAGAATGTGGTTGTCACACTGGACCGCGACAGCAAACAATGCCTGCATCTTACCATAGATAGGCAGACGGACAACTTTCTATATACATCCGTGCAAAAACTATTCTTCACTCCGGGCGAAGGATATACCATCAAAGGACTTCTGAAAGTGAGTTTTCTCTTCGAATCGGAATTCGTGGTGGAAAGCACATTCATTGATGGCTAAGGCATCTTTTTTCGCCCTTTGCTTTCTCCCTTTGCTTATTGGATGCGGTCCTAAGTATTCAGCAAAGGGCACATGGCTCATTGAGCTTGCCATAGATGGCCATTCACTTCCATTCATAGCGCATATTGCCAACGATACGTTCTCTTTGAAGAATGGCACAGAGACACTCTTTGCGGAGTCGATAGTATTGAAAGGTGATTCCATATCGATTAGGTTGGCGGTCTTCAATTCGCTGATCAAGGCCAAATTGACCTCGGATAGTACATTGACAGGTGAATTCATCGACCGGTCGAGAGAAGGAGATTATCGCATTCCGTTGAAGGGAAGCAAAGGAATCGTTGAGCGATTCGTGCGAAAAGCAGACCCTACAGCAACGATAAATGGAAGTTGGTCTGTCAGCTTCAGTCCCGGAACAAAAGATTATTCCGCTGCGATCGGTGAGTTCAGGCAACGAGGTGGTATTGTAGAAGGAACCTTTCTAACTCCGACAGGCGATTTCCGATTCTTGGAGGGAGTGGTGTCGGGTGATAGCGTCATGCTATCAGCATTCGATGGTTCACATGCATACCTTTTCCGAGCCAAGGTGATGGGCGACAGCATCTCAGGAATGTTCTGGTCGGGCACGCATTGGAAGGAGCCTTGGAC
>JBFYQB010000232.1:0-3111 GCA_041302955.1 Flavobacteriales bacterium | reverse complement strand
CACCTTGAAAACCTCGGCCTTCACGACCTCGTCCTTTCCATTATAAAAGGTGATGCCCATGATGATGGCCACGCTCTCTTCTGAGAACTGGGTGGGAAATGCCGTCAGGTGAGGCACCACTTCTCTTCGCTCATTTGTGGTCAAGGTCATTGCTCCCACCTGAACGATACAATTGCAGTGTTCCAGTATGCGGGTGTCCAGTATTCGTTCATACTCCTCGGCACGGCTGCGTAGTTTGGCAATCAGTTCAGCCTTCTGTGATTTGTCCATGCCTCAAACCAACACCCCCAGACCGTAACCTATTTACGGACACCTTTTCTCCCCAAAACTTTTCACCCCATTCGCTTATTGCCCCCATTAGCATATTGCCCTCATTCGCTTATTCCCCTCATTCGCTACCGGCCCAAAGCTATTTCCGCTTCCTCCTCCGCTGCTCATCCGCTATCCTTCTCAGCTCCTCAATTTCCTTTGGGCTAAGGCCCTCCAGTAGGTTATCGATCCGCGGTGGGTCAGGAACATTCAACGCGTTCAGATGGCAATCCTTCGGCCCATCAAAACCGAACAGGTCGTTCGGGTCGCAAGCGAACACGAGACACAACCGTGTCTGCATGCTCAACTTCACGCTCTTCAGCTTCGGGTTCAGCAGGCTCCGTGCCTCATCCCGTGTAAATCCGTGCGTTATCAGATATACCAGCGGACGCTGTTTGCTCCGCATCTTCACCAGTCGTTCAATATTCAGCTTCAACATGGCCTTTGAGTTTGGGTTCCCCCTACAACGCAAGATCACAACAATTATTTCCTGCATCATGCAATAAGTTGATCCCCATGGAGCAAAAGGCCCGTGCAATAGGGTCATGCCCGCGCTCAGATCCTCCTTGGCTCCAAGCAATGGCCGCTCAGTAGGCCGCGATCACTGCTCCAGTAGGCGCAATTCGCCCTTCACCCCCTGCGATCGCCTCTCCCGTGCATGCAACCCCCGTTCATGTGCCTGCAATACCCCTTTTGGTGCCTGCAATACCCGCTTCGGTGCATACAACCCCCACGTATGTGCAGGCAATACCCATGTGTGTGGCGGCAATACCCGCTTGGTGGGTTTCCGCGGCACAGTATTTCAATGCTTCCCCAAATATTCCGTTTGCGCCTTCGTTATAGGGTCAGAAGCGCAAGCAATGGGAGGCGTCCCCACCACCTGCTCTTCCAACAGAATACCAAACCTTTAAAAACTGGAAATCATGACAGATGGACAATCAAATCTCTACGACATGTACGTTGTTGTAGAAAAGTTCTACCTCGACAATCAATTGATCATTGATGCCGTGCCCGCCCGTGCCACAGCCTTCACCATCTTCCAAGGCAATGTGGCGGCCATCAATTCCAATATTGCTATTCAGTCGATGGTCACTGTCGGTGTCACTACCGATAAGAAACAGGCACGTATAACCCTCAACGACCTCTCAACGGTCATCTTCGCATTGGCACGCACATGGGCCATCTCCAACGAGGACAATACGAATGCCGAGGAGTTCAACTTCAGCCACTCCTCCATAGCACGTATCAAGGACGACTCCATCATCCCTTTCCTCGAACACAGAAAAGAGATCGTGGACGCAAACGCGGCCGCCCTTGCAGATTATGGTATCACTCCCGCCATCCTCACCGTTTGGGAGAACAACATGACCGTCTACTCCCAACGTAAGACCAAGCCACGCACGGCCATTGTCACCCGTAGTCTGAGCACCTCCAATCTCGGAAACCTCTTTGACGCCACCCAAAGACACCTCCGCGATGTCACAGACCCGCTGATGCTCATCTTCAAGGTCACGGACAACGAGCTCTACGAGCGATACATCCGCTGCCGAATCGTCATCGACCGCAACAGTACGGGCGAAACAGACCCCAACGACCTCAAGATCCTGGGTGTCATCAAGGCCGTCATCACAAACGCACCTATCAAGGACGCGCTCATCACAGCTACAATAGGCGACAATACGGTCACTGCCACTTCGGGCATCGCTGGCGAATATACCATGCCCATCACAGGCATTACCGAGCCCACCGAGGTCGATATGACCGTCACGCATCCACTCTTTCTGGTGGCCGCGCGCAACCTGACGGTCAACCCCGGGGAGGACAACAGTCAGGACTTTGGTCTCATGCCCGGCCCGCCCCCACCGCCTACACCTTAGTGCAACAGCCGTTACGCTGCCCCAAGGCCGCCAGCTCATCCAGTATGGGCTGGCGGCCTTTGCTTTTGTGGCATCAGGATAAGCGATATCACGTAGGCGATGGGCGCATTACAGCATATTATATTTACCCCGAACAACACGCCACTTGACCACCATGAGAACTACCGCACTGTCTTCCCTTTTCATTGCCGCTACCCTTTGTTTCACCGCCTGCGAAAAAGACACCGAGGGCGATGGCCTCACCTGCGCTGACCTTACGGACAACGTGGTGATCATTGATGGCAAGGAATTCACCCGCTATGAGGCCTATCCTGTGAACTGCGGACCTATCGATCCGTTCGGAGTGCCAAGGCAGGTGCACGGCCGTGCGCTGATCTATGGCAGCGGAAGCTCGCTCATCATGCCCGATCTGGTGATCACCCTCTGCGATGTGCCTCCCGTAGGGCAAACGACCACCTATCAGTTGGATGGCGGCCTATGGCTCTTGAATGACGACCCGGCCACCGGCAAGGCCACCTTGCGCGTGAACGCCCACGAGGAGACCCCCGAAGTGCAGGAGAACTGGTTCAGCGATGGCGAAAGCGGCAGCATAGAGGTGACCTCTGATGCCGATGGCAACCTGACCTACAATTTCTCTGTGGAGCTGGTGAAGAACGGTGGACTGCTCACCGACCGCAAGACGGTATGCGGGCAGAACATCACCTGCAACGGGCTTTGAGCCAAGGCGGACCGCACCCGTAACACCAAGGGATGCCTTTGGGGCTGAGGTTGCTTAGCGCTACCTTCGCGCCCCATGAAACGTTTCCTCAGCTCGTCCATAGGCCGCTTGCGCATCATCGCCTTTCTGGAAGGCATGTCGCTCATCCTGCTGCTCTTTATCGCCATGCCGCTCAAGTATGGCCTTGGCATGCCGCAGATGGTGAAG
>JBFYQB010000231.1:0-2814 GCA_041302955.1 Flavobacteriales bacterium | reverse complement strand
CCGTATGTCATGGCATTTCCCTGTCGGGGTGCTCAGGCACCAGTTCAAAGGGCAGGTGCAGCATCTCCTTAAAGTCGATTCCAGATTCGGCCAGGTCGCCATCGTCTTGGTCGTATCTCCATATGACCTTGACATCCACTCCCTTTTCCATGGACCTTTGCAGTTCCTTGAAGGTCTCAAAAAGCTGTTTGGCGCTGCCTGTATTGAAGTATTGCAGCTTTATGTCCATCACGAACTTCGGAGCATCTGGCCTCAAAGCACGTATCAGCTCGCGAACGGGTTCATAGAGCGCAGAGGCGTCATCAGGCATGGACTTGCCCCTGATGGTAATGATGTTGGTCTCCACATCATGAAAAATAGCAGGCATACTTTCTGTTCGTTCTATTCTCATGATGCGCATCTGTCTGGTTAACACTCGGCAGGCTGACTCACATACCTCACCCCGAAAACCAGGATGTCATCTGTCTGCTTGCCGATGCCGATGTATCTGTTGAGGAACGAGTTCAGCATGTCATGCTGGTAGGCCATGCTCATTTTATTCATGTCCAGAAGCAGTTTTTTGAAGCCTGATGTTTTCAGTTTGTGTGTATCCTGCTCATCAAACGTGTCTACAATGCCATCGGAGAAAATGTACACCGCATCCCCCTCATAGAGTTGCACGTGATGACAGGAGAAACTATGGTCTATATCTGTGCTTTCGCAAATGGATTGCCTATCGCCCTTTATCACCTCCACTTCAGAAGCATCTTTGCGGATGATCCACAGAGGTCTGTTCGCCCCTGAGAACTGGAGCATTCCAGAGTGCAGGTCGAGCCTGCAAATAGCTATCTCCAATCCGTCCAGTATGGCTTGATCCGATGCTCGTCCCAAGGAATTGTGGATGTGCCTGTTGAGAATGCTAAGTATCTCACCGGTATCATTGGACTCTCGCATGGCGTCTTCAAGGCGTTCGGTGCCCAGTATGCTGAGCATCGCGCCCGGCACACCATGGCCTGTGCCGTCTGCTGCTGAGAAATGCACCACCCCGTTGCTGGCATGAAAAAAGTAGAAATCACCGCTGACGACCACCTTGGGCCTGAACAGGACAAAACTCTCCGGCAGCATATCCATGATGGACTGCCTGGAGGGCATCATTGCGTTCTGAATGCGCTGGGCATAGCGCAGACTGTCCATGATGTCACGGTTCTTGATGGTCAGCTGTGATGTCTTGAGGTTGATCATCTCTTCCAGCGAGTTGTTCATGCGTTCGAGCTTCTCCCGCAGTTCCACCTTGTCCGTGATCTCGATGCGCAGCGACAAGAAGCCTATGACCTCCTGTTGGTCATTGCTCACGGGCAGTATGGTGGAGTCGACCCAGTACATGCGACCGTCCTTGGCCCTGTTGCGCACATCGCCTCTCCATGTCTTGCCCTCCATGATGGTCTCCCACATCTGCTTGAAGAACTCAGAGGAATGGTGCCCTGAACTGATGATGGCATGCCGCTGACCGATCAGCTCATCTTCTTCGTAGCCCGACCGTGCACAGAACTGGTCATTGGCATGGACGATGACCCCGTTGAGGTCGGTCATTGATGACTCTATGTTGCAGTCTATAGCACTCTGATATGCCTTGAACAGGTTCTTCAGATCTGTATCGACCTGCATATTGAATTGCTTCCCCATCATGCTCCTTACGTTCCCTGTTTCAATTCATGGTTATGAACGTCCGACACCAATAGAATGTTTCATTTATTATGTCATTTATTTTATTATTTTAAGCGTTTTTTGTTTTACTTTTTTCTAATTCTGATTTCAATCAGTGCAACGGTATGTCGCATATTTTTTAAAATGACCTTACAGCAACAGACAGAAAAGCCCCTACAGACCATGCTGAAGGGGCTTTTCCCAAGTTAGCTATGAGGTTCATGCGGACACTTCCTCAGCTGATGACAGTACGTCCCGGATCGCTCCATGGGCTATGGCCCGATGCACCTATGGCCGCCACGCGAAACCAATAGTAGCGCACACTCTCCAAGTTCTCCACATTTGTGCGGGTCTTGGTGCACCCTGCACCTATCTCCCATGCGCCTTCTGATGCCGTCAGCACACCGTTGCTGTCCACCACCTCGGGCGTCTCCATCAGTTTCTGCACAAAGTAGGCCTTTGCACCGTTCACCTTGTCCCATCGCAGGTCGGCTGTGCCTGTATATTCACTTGTCAAACATTTGAGGCCTGTCACCTTTGCCAATGCCCCGGGCGGTGTGCGGTCTTTCGACACGTCAAAACCCGTGGACAATATCTTCACCTCGCTGCCGCCCGCCTGCTCGTTCACATAGTCGCGCAAGGTGCGGAACATGTCGTTGAGCTCCAGATTCAGCTCGCGCGTTATGGCCTTCTGCAACCTGCTGCCCTGCTCCGATAGCAGAAAGGCGGCTGCCAGTTCGTCTATCTTGGCCGTCAGTATGGCCAGCGAAGGATTGGGCGTAGTGAAATCAGGATTGCCCGTCAGTTTGGTCACTATCTCCCTGCATCTGGCGATCTTGGCTGCTATCGCCAGCCTCGTCAGGTTCAACACTGCTTTTTTCTTGTTCATGTCCGTACGTTTTTAATGGTTTGAAAATGGTTTTAGCGGCCACCATCAGCGATGACCGAGACAAATGTGGGGCAACATTTCGAAACTGTATCCCAAAAGTCAGATCATGTTTTTCCGTCATTTACGCGAACCTAAAAATTGCATCTCACTGATTTACAGCGCAATAATTTTTCAATTATTTTTAATGGTGCGACACCGATACACATTTTTCGCTTCCAAAATGCATTCATGCCCTCCTAGAC
>JBFYQB010000230.1:0-5316 GCA_041302955.1 Flavobacteriales bacterium | reverse complement strand
TGAAAAATGCAGGGAATCAGGGCTTGCGACTTTACATGCGCTGCCGCTGGGTGAACAATGCTGAACCCGATAAGAGCGGCCCTTGGAACGAAGAGACCTCCATCATCATCAGCTGATATCGTACTGATATTGTTACCCTGACCGGTGATATCCGTTGCCTACTTGACCCGTCCTTTTCTGGTGCTATGCAGCAGCAAAAGGGCGGGTTTTCTTTGGTGATGTCAGGCGTAATAGTCCTTGATGGTGTTGCAGATATGCTCCACCTCCAATAAGTTCAGCTCCACAAACAATGGTAACCGCAGCAGGCAGTTGCTGTAGCGAATGGAATTGGGCATGGGGCGGCCATCATGCCTATTACTGAAGAAGGTAGATGCATGTAGCGCCTGATAATGAAAGGCCGCTTGCACGCCATTGTCCTTCAGGTGGGCGATGAGGGCATCACGCTCGTTCTTGGATGCACATTCCAGATAGAAGATGTGCCCATTGCCTTCTGTGGCATCCTGTCTGCTCATACCTGTCACCCGTCCGCTGGCAAATAAATTCGCAAGCCCATCGGCATAGGCGTTCCATAACTCCTTGCGTTTGTTCTGTATCATGTCCATGGCTTCCAATTGAGCCAATAGAAAGGCTGCGTTCAGTTCAGCGATATGGAAGGAAGAACCCATGCCTGTCCAGCCATAACTGGGCACTTCGCCTCGGAAGAATGCCGCCCTGTCGGTGCCATGTTCGCGCACTATTTCGGCCCGAGCAGACAGGGCAGGGGAGTTGATGAGCAGAGCGCCACCCTCGCCACAATGGATGTTCTTGGTAGCATGGAACGAGAATGCCCCAAGATGGCCGATGGTGCCCAACGGCCTCCCCTTATAGGTTGCGCCTATGGCCTGTGCTGCATCTTCCACCACCAACAGTCCGTGCTTGTCAGCAAGCGTCATTACGGTGCCCATCGCGCAGGCCACGCCCGCATAGTGCATCACCACAATGACCTTGGTACGCGGTGTTATCAGTGCTTCCAGCAACGCCACATCCATGTTCGGGCTGTCAGGACCGCTATCCGCAAACACCACTTTGGCACCACGCAGTAGGAATGCATTGGCGGTGCTCGGAAAGGTGTAGGAGGGAACGATCACCTCATCGCCCGGGGCAATGTCCAGCAGCAGAGCCGCCATTTCCAATGCATCGGTGCATGATGGGGTGAGCACCACCTGACAGGCACCTGTCCGCTGCTGCAACAGCTGCTCACAACGTTTTGTGAAAGGTCCATTTCCTGAGAATATGCGGCTTTGCAACACCTCTTCGATAGAGGAGGTCTCGTTGCCGGTCAGGTATGCACGGTTGAAGGGAATGGACAAGGGCGACAATATGGCTCAGCTAAGGAACACAAATGTAAAACACGCAAAGGGCAGGCACAGTTCCATCACTTAAGGATGTGCACAAGCTTCCGAAGCAGCGGTCCCACCACAGGTAGCATATAAAAGGCCATGACCGCCATAGGACTATTGGTGCGACCATTGTATCCTGATGGGCATCGCGAGAATGCAGTGAAGAGGTGATGATAGAACGCCTTGCGCTCCTCACGCTCAAAGGCACGTATGCTCAGATGGTAATGACACATACTTATCAGGCGGTCGGTCTCCTTCTTGGGCAGATGCCCCTGCAATGCTGGCCGGGCAAAAATGCGTTGCAGGTTGGCCAGTTCGCGCTCCCATTTATCGCTTGCCCCATGGGTGAAACTGTCGGATGCCGCCACATAACAGGTGGTGCGTTCCTTTAATTGGAACACGGGAACCCCCGCAGCCACCATACGCAACGAGGTGTCCATGTCCTCGCAGATGTTCACCTCCAGGTCGAAGAGGTGTTGCCGCATCACACCACAGTGCACAGCCCAACGCTGTGGATTCACCGTATAACGCAGAAAATATGTGAATGGGTCGCACGATTCGAGGTCAGGGCAATTGCGCTCGGTGCGATGGCCTTTCTCGTCCTCATCCCATGCATTGGTGAAAAAGAACCCTTTTGGATGTCCTTGTTTTTCAATCAATTGATGCAGTGACCTCAAGTGGTCTGGCAAGTGATGGTCGTCACTGTCCAAAAAGCAGATATAGTGTCCCTTCGCTGTGGCAATTCCATTGTTGCGCGTAATGCACCGTTCGCTGTTCACGGCATTGCGCATCACAGTGATACGCGGGTCTGTGTAAGACTGGATATGCGTCCACGACCCATCGGTGCTATGATCGTCCACGATGATCAGTTCCCAATCGGTAAAGGACTGCGCCATCACCGAGTTCACAGCACGATCGATGCGGTGCAGTCTGTTGTAGAGCGGAATGATGATGGAGAAGAAGGGCTGCGCCATCATCAGCTCATCTGAAATCAGACGGATTCAACGTGCGGCCCCTGATGCCTAAAAAGGCGTGTACGGCCGCAAGATTCACCATGCGGTCCTCGTTCAACTCGGCCTGTTTCGCGCTATCGGAGATATAATAGCGGATGAAGAACTTGAGCAGTGGCCACCACCCACCACGCAAACGGAGAATTTCGGTCCGCGGAATGGCATCCCACTTCATGGCCATGTAATGCCCATTGCGCTTGCCGTAATAGATCAATGTGAGTTTCAGGCGTTCATCCACCTTGCCATTCTTCTTGAACGACCCTGAACTTTCGTGTACCATGATGGCATTGCGCACATAGCGGGTGGTGATGCCTTTGGTACGCAGCATTTTCAGGTAATCCTCCTCTTCGCAGAACATGAAAAATTCTGTGTCCATGAATCCACAGGAGCGGATGACCGAAGCAGGAATAAGCATCGAATGGCCATAGATACGTGCCTCGCGGTCGGTAAGGCCGTCCCAAACGTCTGCAAGCATCTTTCCGCGCAGACGGTCGTAAGGATTGCTCGGTTCAGACGCTTCTGTAGGGCCATAACTGCCGGAATAATGCACAATATCCGGGTTCTCGCTCATCAGCGTGGTATTCGAATACACGGCATCGCCATGCTTGCGATAGGCGTCCACCAGATGTCGCATGGTATCGGGCCGCACCGTGGTGTCGTTGTTCAGCACCCAGATGAGGTCGGCCCCTTCGTGCATGGCAACGTCCACAGCCAACTTGTTGCCCCCGGCATAGCCCAGATTCTCCTTGCTGGCAATGATGCGCACCTGAGGAAAACGGGCGCTCAGGACTGCCACTGAATCATTGGTGGAACCGTTGTCCACTATGATCACGGTATGGTCGGGATGGTCAGAGGCAAGCAACGATGCTACACAGGCAGCAGTAGCCTCGTGGTTGAACCAGTTGAGCACCGCAACATATACCTTGACTCCGCTCATCGGACAAACAGACGTTTGATGGAACGCATAGGAGCGAGCAAGGTTCTGCCTATCCGATAGTCCAAGGAATGCTTGATAGCATAGAATGAATCCTTGTAAGGCCGCAGATGGTCCAGCTCAAAATATTGATTCACAGGATCTTGAAAATGAGCAGCATAGTAGGCCAGATGGTTGAGATACACCTGTCTTCTGAGATAATGGAACTTGTCTGCATTCAACGACCGCACCATGGAACCTTCCTTCACGCGGTAAAAGAAGTGAACCTTGGGCAACCTATGGACCTCGCCACCACTTTCCAGTAGCGAAAGCCAGAAGTCCCAATCTTCAAAACCATGGATCATGTTGGGATTATAGCCTACCGTAAGGTCAAAATCTGCTCTGCGGTACATGGCTGAGCAGAAGATCAGGTTCTGGGTAAGCATGGTCTGCATATCAAAGTCTGGCAGATGCCATGCGCCCACTTTGCCATCAAAATACTCAGCCTGACAATAGACCACCTTCACCTCCGGCCGTTGGGCAAGCACTTGTACCGCTTCTTCCAGATAAGTGGGCGATATCCGGTCGTCCGCATCCAATGGCAGTATATAGTTTCCAGTAGATGCTTCAATGCCTGTGTTTCTTGCTGCTGCAAGGCCTGCATTGGCTTTTCGGATAACGGTGCATCCATCCACAACGGACGTGGCATATACCGCAATAGTGGCCGCATCGGTCGAACCATCATCCACAACGATCACCTCGATATTCGGCCATGAGGACCGCTTTACCGAACCGATGCATTCGTGCAGGTAATGACCATGATTGAAACATGGAATGATGACCGATATCAAAGGGGCAGTACTGTTCATAGACGCTTTTTGCTAATGCTGCTCTGTGCTTAGCGCCTCGTGGAGGCATTGCTCAAATATCGCCAACGCGTGGCGTCTCTCCACATAATTCCTGTTGGCCTTGCCAATGGCAACCCGGTCGGGATGTGCAATGATGGCCGCCAGCATGTCGGCCAACCGTTCTGCATCTTCCACAGGAAACAGCCATTCGGCCTGTGCAGGCCCCAACGCCTCGCGGTTGGCGATGATGTCGGTTGCAAGAACGGGCAGGCCATAGGCCATATATTCCAAAATGGCATTGCTCACTCCTTCCGAGCGGGTGCTGAGGATGCCAATGTGCACTCCTGTCAGTATTGGGGTCATATCCGACACCTTGCCATGGAAAGTGACATGATTATCCAGTCTAAGGTCGAATGTCATGGCCTTAGCGTTGATCAAGTTAGGGCTATGGCCAGGCGCCCCGCCTACCAGGTGCAGGTGAACGGACAGGGCATCTTCCCTGTCCAGATACAACCGGAGCGCTCGCAACAACGTGGCATGGTCTTTTTCAGGATAGAAGTTGGCCGTCATCAGCAGGTTTACCGCATTCGCTCCATCCCGTGATTCCTCTTTCTTATGCTGTAGCACTGGTAGATTCACTGCATTGGGAATAAGGGCCACGCTCCCCTTGGGCAGTTTATGCCGTTCCTCAATGAAATTCATGCCGGCCAGACCATTGGACATGTAATTGGGACCCAGTTGCATTACCAGTTTTTCCCAAGTGGTCATTGCGATGGTGCTGTCAACTGAACGCTGATTCCAGAAGAACCTTTTCGCCCCACTCATGCGCCATGCCAGACCACACAATAGATTGGGCCAATAGGTGAAGCCAATGATGGTATCAGGTTGCAATGACCGCAGAAAAAATGCGAAACGTAGAACGGTCAATGCCTTTTTGAACCTGTTTGCGCCAAAGAAAGGTCTGGCATTAAAATTCGTGTAAGCGATATCAAGGTCGTCCAGTCTGGTGGTAAGGAGGCCATCTCTTCCCAGTCCTACCAGAATAGGACGAGCCATTCCTTTGCGTAATAAAGCACGGGCGTATTGCACAGCCTGATGCTCCGCTCCTCCCAGCGTCAGTGAAGGAATCACGATCACGTAATTGGGCTGACCTTTCTTCACAATGC
>JBFYQB010000229.1:0-3525 GCA_041302955.1 Flavobacteriales bacterium | reverse complement strand
GTGCCATCATGTGTGGCAGGATTTGCGCTGCATCCGAATGTTGGTATGAAGTCTATCTCGTTGCCTTGACCTCCGGGGCCTCCAGCTCCTCCGCCCACACCGAGGCCATATTCTCCCGCATCACCAGGAAATGCCTCGGAGGGGTCATATGTGCCACGAATTCCGCCATTGCCACCTCTGCCGCCCCCGTTGCTTCCTGCAAACGTGCCGCTGCCGCCAATTCCGCCCAAATTGTTTCCACCGCCCCAACGCTCGTAGCCAGGCTGGCCTGCGACTCCCGGTGCACCTTGAACCCCCGGAAGTCCGGGAGATCCGGGCAACCCGTTACCTCCGTTTCCGGCAATTATGCGGCAACGCACCAGGTCGTAATCGGAGCAGTTATTGAGATAGACACCGTAAGTGGAGACGCCTTGGCCAGTGGCATTTGCCGTGCGTATGGTCAGGTCTTGAAGCCTGAAATCAGATTGCCCGACACAGCTCACCGCTATGAGCCTTGGTGGATTGGTCTGAGCATTCGTGGCATCGCGAAAGAAGGTGGTGACGGCAGAATTGTCCTTGATCCAATTGGCGTTGAATCCCCCAATAATGTCGACATTGCTGGGAATGTTGAGCGGAGCGGTCAGCACATAGGTTCCAGACCGCACGTACACCTTGTTGAAATTCCCACCGACCATACTGATGCCCGTCAACAGGTCCACTGGGTCATCGGCCTCGCCTGTACCTGCCGAAGTGCCTGTTACCGCAACATGGATGATGTTGGAAAAAGAGGTGCTGCCCAGTCCACTGCAATTTTGCGCAAGCAGACCCTCATGATGGGAGATCGATGTTGCAAAAAGCGCCAGAAAAAGGAGGAATGATTTTGGGACCAACGGAAACTGCTTGTACTGAGTTTTAATATTTCAGTTGTGAAAGTTCACAATCAACATCTATTTCTGCCAGAGGTCACCATGCGTCACAACTGCCCTGTAAGTAACGCTTCAATCGCAGTGGGTTGCCAAGTGGAGGGCACTATTGATGTTATTATTTCGCCTGATTGATGATCTGATCTGCGGCAGCTGTCCAAGCCTTGGCACCTCCGGCCAAATAACCTGTGCTTCCCAACTTGCCGAAGTTCACATTGGCGTCCTGTTTGGTAGGTGTTACCAACCAGATGGTAGGATAGCCACGCACCTCGAACATGCGCTGCAGTTCACCGTTCTGTTGTTGAAGTTCTGGGGAAAGAGCCGTTCTACGTGGGAAATCAAGTTCTACGAGCACCACATTGGCCTTGGCCCATTTGGCGAAATCAGGCTGATAGAACACCTCCGCCTGCAATTTCTTGCACCATCCGCACCAGTCGCTGCCAGTGAAGAACAGCATGAGCGGTTTTTTCTCTTTGATACTGATATCCACCGCTTTCATCATGTCGGTGTGCCACACAAGGGAGGCATCTTGAGCATTTGCAGTGAGGATGAAACAGGTGAGCAATGAAGTAAGCAGCAGACGCATGTCGGTCAGTTTTTAAGTGGGCTAAAATTAGGTATCGCAGACCAATGGTCGTGCCAAACCGCTGACGGAAGGACTTCAGGTTTCGGTCAGCGCTTTATCGGCACATCAATCCTCAATACGATTGATGCTGAACCCTACCAGTTCGTGCGTGTTCGGGCCTTTGTAATTGCTTCCCGAACGGCCAGAATAGTAGGTGCCGAAGATGATGCCGCGCAGCCCGAAATCCAATTGACGGAATGTGGTGCTGAGCGGCCCATCGCTGTCGTGGCTGTCGGCCATCTGGTTCACCAACCAACGCAGCACGAAGGTGGGCATGAACGAGAGGATGGACAGCAGCAGCCCAAGGTCTTTGATGTCAGCAGCTGGCGCATATTCCAGCGCAACATCCACATGCTCGATGCAGCCTACTGTGGAATAGGATGGGAATTCACCATCACCGGGACACAGCACATCACCGATGCGATTGAGGCCCTTGAGGGCGGACGGGCTGAGATAGTTGGATCGTAGGCTCATTTGGCAAGCAGTTGTTCGCTGAGTTTGAGAGAAAGTGACATGGCGGTGAGCGATGGGTTGATGCCCGGTGCGCTCGGAAAGACCGATGTGTCCACAATATAGAGGTTCGGATGGCCATGAACCCTGAACTCCGGATCCACCACCGATTTCTCGGCATCGACACCGATGGTGCAACCGCCCATCAGATGCAGGCCGAAATAGAAAGGCGATTCGATGATCTTCTTCGCCCCTTGGGCATGAAGAATCTGGCGAATGGTGTCCAATCCGTCCTCGCGCCTACGGTTGTCCTGATCGGTGAGCGTCTTCTTCACCAAGAGCTTTCCACTGCGGTCCAGGCTCATTTCACCGCCTTCGGGCTCATCGCGAATGGCCGTTTCCATTGAGTTCAGGTGGCGGTATTGCCGCATGATCTTGTGATGCTCTGTGCCGAAGGTTTTGAACAGGTAGGCAGTGGATACTGGCCCTGCGAACACATTCTCCAGTTTGAAGCCCCGCTTGCGGAAGCCCGGGTCGGCACTCGCCACCGTTTGGAACGAGCCTTTCCATGCGTCCATCTGCTCATCGAACAGCCCGAAAAGCATATACTGCGGATGTTGGCAGAACCCCTTGCCCAAGGCCGGAAGTTTCTTTTTGAATCCCGAGGCGAGCATCATCTTGGTGGTGCCGAACGACCCTCCGCACAGGATCACCTTGGCGGCCTTCAGCTCGGTCTTCACCCCGTTCTGAACCCCAAAGACCTGCACATGGTCGGCATGGTGCTCAATGTGGCTCACCTCAAACTCGGTGCGGATCTCCAACCCTTCCTTCTCGGCCGGTTGGATGCTGCTCACCAGCGAACTCTGCTTCGAATCGCGATAGCAGCCACCAAGGCAGCCCACGCAGTCGTTGCCGCGCTCCAAGGCGCAATCGTCCATGCCCCTGCGCAGATATTTCCACTTGAAACCGAGCTTGTCGCTGCCCTCGCAGAATTTCTCCGCATTGCGGTTCCTGTCCGCAGGTTCAAAGGTTTTCAGCGACAGATGCTCCTCGGCCTTGTCATACCATCTGGTCATTTCCTCCAAGGTGAAGAAATCCACGCCCGACCGCTGTTTCCAATCGCTGATGGCATCATCATCAAAGCGGTCCATCAGGCATTGGTTAACAATCGTGGTGCCGCCCACGCACTTGGCCCGGAGGAATGCGGTCTTGGCCTTCGTGTCGAACTCGATGCCACCGCCCCAGAAGAGCTGAGCCGAATACTCTATCTCCGATTTGGGGAAATTCTGCTTGCGGTAGAACTTCCCGGCCTCCAAAAGCACCGTCTTGGCGCCTGATCTGTTGAGCTGACGCGACATGATGCCGCCTGCCGAGCCCGAGCCTATTACAATGAAATCGTACAAAACAGAAAGATTTAAAGGTTCCATGCCCAAGGTTGGCGGCATAGCTGCCTGTACCTGCTTTCCTTGGTGTGCTGTTGGGGCGAAGTTGCCAAAAAAAGGAACAGGCCCGCAAGACAACGCCCCCACTGGGACAGATGTTCCAACG
>JBFYQB010000228.1:0-4175 GCA_041302955.1 Flavobacteriales bacterium | reverse complement strand
CCTTTCTATCATGGTGTAGCTTCGGGTGATCCATTGCCAGATGCAGTGATCATCTGGACGCGTATCACATTACCTGATGAGACACCAGTTCAAGTGAGCTGGCGTATGGCTGAAGATACCTTGTTTGCCAATCTTGTCGGTTCAGGGATTGTGACCGCAGATGCAGCTACTGATTGGACAGTGCAAGTGGATGTGGATGGACTTTCGCCTAACTCTTGGTACTATTATGAATTTGAGTATCAGGGCCAACGGTCAATCATGGGCCGAACGCATACTGCGCCAGTTGGCGGGGTAGATCATCTAAGGTTTGGAGTGGTATCATGTTCCAGTTATGAACATGGATATTTCAATGCTTACAGAAGCCTTGCCGAGCGCAATGATATTGATGCTGTCCTTCATCTTGGTGACTACATATATGAGTACGAAGTAGGTGGCTACAGTATCAATTTGGCCGGAAGAACTTATGAGCCTACCAATGAGATCGTAACCTTGGAAGATTATCGTACACGTTATTCTCATTATCGATTGGATGCCGATCTGCGTGAAGTTCACCGCCAATATCCCTTCATTGTCATATGGGACGATCATGAAACGGCCAATGATTCGTGGAACGGAGGTGCAGACAACCATACAGAGGGTGCTGAAGGGCTTTGGATTGACAGGAAGGCTGCGGCAATCAAGGCCAACGAAGAGTGGGTTCCAATGCGTAAGCCTGACCCCAATGATCAAGAGAGAATCTATAGAGATTTCAGTTTTGGCGATCTGGCGCATCTCTCAATGCTTGATACCCGATTGTATGCAAGAGACGAACAGAACACAGGTGTAGGCCAGAATAGAAATCTATTGGGATATCAGCAACGTCAGTGGCTATATACTAATCTCTCTAATTCTGTTGCCAAATGGAAGGTCATTGGTCAGCAGGTGATGTTCGCCCCTTTGACTCTTTTCGGTTTCCCTGTAAACACGGATCAATGGGATGGATATCCTGGCGAGCGCGACAGCCTGCTAACGCATCTCAATAGCAATGATATTGACAATGCGGTTGTGTTGACTGGTGATATTCACACCTCTTGGGGCAATGATATCCGTCAAGGCCAGGATTCTGTGGCTGTTGAATTTGTGGTGACCAGTATCACATCGCCAGGCTTTCCATTGCCTGTAGGAGCCAATCTTATTCAGGCATCTAATCCGCATATGAAGTATGTCGAACTTACTAAAAATGGTTATCTCATCTTGGATCTGACAGCAGATGCAGCACAGTCAGATTGGTATTACATATCCACCAAGACCCTACCTGAATTCACTACATCCATCGGAGCAAGTTGGAAGACCAACGATGGCGACAATTTTCTTACGCAGGCTGTCGGTCCAACCGAAGGAGGCGAATATCCAGCACTGGCACCAATGCCATCAACAGTGTCGGTTGGATTTGAAGCGCGATCTTTGGATGGGATCATAGTTAGCGCTTATCCAAATCCATTCGAAGGGAATTTTACGGTTCAATTCAATTCGTTCGGGCAGAATGAGCGAGTGTTGTGCAGCCTGACCGATCTTTCTGGCCGTGTTGTTTTTGAACGTGAACTAGGTGTCGTAACATCGGGACTTCACTATATGGATGTGGAAGTTCCTGAGGTGAATTCGGGCATGTATGTTTTCAGCATGGTGATAGGTGGACAGCGAATGGTTCGTAACATGGTCAAACTATAGTAACCAATGGTTGAAAGTCACGTATTGGCCGAGGTCTTGCGCGGAACAATTGGTTCAGCCAAGGAATTGATTTATGGTGAAGAGCGTTAAATGACCGTAGAAACCAGAGCTTTGGTCAGTGATGATACTGTGCTGTTGCATCATGAAGGTGCCGTGGATAAAACCGTGGTACTGGATACGCTTGCTCAGATGGAGGATATTCTGGAAGCTGAGGGAATAGATAGGCAAAAGAAGCGCAAACTTGTAAATATTGCCATCGAGACCTTGCAGAACCTGCAGTTGCATGCCTATGACAATACGCATAAGGAATATGCTGAAAAAGCCAATTTCTTTCTTACCCGTTCCAACGGCCATATCAACATTATCATTGGCAACCTTGTCGATAATTTGGAGGTGGTTGTTCTTGAGGATAAACTCAACAAGATCAATAGTCTGAATGATGAGGAGGTGAAGTTCCTCTATGGTGTCATCATGAAACAGACCGTGGTGAAATTCTCTTCCAAAGGCGGTGCGGGACTGGGCCTGATCGATATGAAGAAGAAATCAGGTAATGCGTTGAAGTTCCAATTTCAGCCAATTGATGAACAGGTGACCTATTTCAGCCTTCGCATAGAGGTTGATGCCTGAGCCTGATCAACCCACTCCACTTATTTTTTGATCATCCGCGTTATCTTCCAGCCCATATAGCCGTATAGAACGGTCATGAGCGGGCTGATAATATTGAAGAACGCGAAAGGGAGGTAGGACATAGTTGCCACTCCAAGTACGCCAGCATGATAGGCTCCACAGGTATTCCATGGTACAAGGGCGGAGGTGACCGTGCCGCTGTCCTCCAAGGTTCTGCTCAGGTTTTCGGGGGCTAGTCCACGATCACGGTATTCCTGTGCGAACATCCTACCGGGAACCACAATTGCCAAATACTGATCGGAGGCTGTGACGTTGAAAATAACGCATGTGCCGGCTGTGGACGCAATGAGCGAACCATCTGTCTTGGCCACACTTAGAATTGAATTGGTGATGCGCTGCAACATGCCAGCAGCCTCCATGATGCCACCAAAGGTCATGGCGCAGATGATTAGCCATATTGTGCCCATCATGCCGTTCATGCCGCCAGTTTGAAGCAATTCATTGACCAGTGGGTCTGAGGTGGTAATGGCTATGTCGGTGGTCATGGCGTTGATTACCGCCATGTAGGCCACTTGCCAGAACTGACCACCTGAGGCAGCTACCTCACTCAACAATCGAGGTTGGAAAAGAACAGCGAACAGCCCACCAAGCAGTGCACCTGCAAAAAGAGCAGGAACAGCGGGCACCCGTTTCACTATCATGGCGATAACTGCCGCGGGCACAAGAAATAGGAATGGTGAAATGGTGAACTTCGAAGCGATAGCATCTTGCAACTGCGATACAGAAACTGGAGCATCGGTCTTGCTCTGAGCGAAACCGATGATGAGAAACAGCAGCAGCGTAATGATGATGGACGGCCCAGTGGTCCAGACCATATGGCGGATATGCGTCACAAGGTCAGTTCCGGCCATGGCCGGGGCAAGGTTTGTAGTGTCTGATAGGGGAGACATCTTATCTCCGAAATAGGCGCCAGAGATGATGGCCCCTGCTATCATCCCCTCGTGCATCCCGAGGGCCTTGCCAATGCCCAATAGCGCTATGCCAACGGTGGCAACTGTGCTCCACGAGCTGCCAGTGGCCAAAGACACGATAGAGCAGATGGCGCAGGTGGCAAAGAGAAAAATGGTGGGGTTGAGGATGTCAAGCCCGTAATAGATCATTGCGGGAACAACACCGCTCAGCATCCATGTGCCTGCCAATGCACCGATCATCAACAGAATGATAAGTGCCGGAAGTGCAGAACTGATGGCATTGGTCACACCATCGAACAGGTCGGTCCATCTGTGGCCGTGCCATAAAGCAATGATGGCGGCAACGGCCCCTGAGAGTAATAGTGCTATCTGATTGGCGCCACCAAGGGAATTATCCCCGTAGAAAATAACATTCGCAGTGAGCAGTCCGATGAGGACGATGATAGGCAGAAGCGCTGCGGTGAGCGAAAGGGGTTTGGCGGTCATGCTTGGGTTTGAACGGCCAAAGTAACAAATGTTGAATAGGTGATAGGGTCAGAGTTCTGCCCGAAGCTTTCGGAACCAAGTGGTAAGCTGAAGTCGTTCCTCGTCTGACAGGCGCGCTTCAGGATGTGTCCATGTGAAACTTGACAGTGGCATTTCCTTTTTCTCCACCATTTCGATGCTCTCCTCCAGTTTGTGGTCCATTTCTTTGAACGTGTAGGTGTTCCAAATGGAGAAGTTCAATTCCTCGCGGCCCTCATCCACATGATGGTCCAACCAGAGCGCAAGGGGCTGCACATTGGCATACCATGGATATTCGGTCTCATTGCTATGACAGTCATAACAAGCGGCCTTCAGCAGGGCCAGCTCGCTCGGAGCGTTGTCGGC
>JBFYQB010000227.1:0-8178 GCA_041302955.1 Flavobacteriales bacterium | reverse complement strand
CAACTTCCTCTTTCAGGCCTGCAATGGCGGTGCGCCTGCCACTTTGCATCATCATGAGTCCATCGAGCGCATCGCGGGTCAAAGGGTCCATGGCTGCAAATGCATCCACCTTGGCCTTGTCTTCGGCCTTGAGCACGCCTTGGGCATAGAGCAAGCAGGCCTCTTCGCTCAGATTGCCGAAGCCGTCCATCATGGCAATGCGATTGCCTTTGGGGTCGAGTATGTAGGCCACGTCACTCATGTGCTTTGGTCAATTGCAGCTTCAGGTTGCGTTTTCCGTTCTGGAGATGGCTTTTCACCTCGTTGTACGTGTATCCGGTCTGGTCCTGTATCTCTTCATACGACAGCTTCTCGAAATAGAACATGCGAACACATTCGCGTTGGTCGTCCTTCAGTTTGTCGATGGCGGCATAGAGCGCCTTGTCCATTTCGGGAGCTGTAGCACCATTGAGATGCACAGATTCGTCCGATTCCATGATCTCGGTGGTGAAATGCACAAAATCCTCGTGTTTAAGGCTCAGGCTCTTCTCTTTGCGCAGCCCCATGAGGCAATGGTTCTTGGCCACGGTATATACCCAAGGGCGGAATTCTTCCACATCGTGCCTGCGGAGGTCGGCCAACACCTTCTCAAATACCTCCATCACGGCATCCTTGGCGCGCTCCTCGTTCTGGAGGTATTTCATGCATACCCCGAAAAGCAGATGTGTATAGCGCTGAAAGAGTACACCGATATAGGCGGTGTCCAAGGAGTAGCGGTAGCGTTCTACCAGCTCCTTGTCGCTCAGTTTGCTGCGACTGTCCGAGGTTAGACTGAACATGGGCGGCTTTTACTGAAAAAATGTGCAAAGGTTCTGTGGAAAATTGAAAATGACCGCATCCTTGGTGTGAACATCCGGCCGATGCGTTGCTCACTGATCATTAACATCTTAAAATCACTAGTCATGAACATTCAGATCATCTCTGTGCAAGCACTGGCATTGGCCGTTTGCCTGCTGATCCATCTTACATCCTGGGCACAGTATGCCAACAAGGACCGCTGCGGTTCGCCCTATCTGCAAGTGATAAGCGAACAGCCCTCTCGCGACCGCATTCCGCTGAAAGAAACTGGTGCCACGGTCAACATCACTGGCGTAATAGCCAATGTGAAGGTGCATCAGGTATATGTGAACGAGGGCGAGGGCGCCATCGAAGCCATCTATGTGTTCCCTGCATCTACACAGGCCGCTGTGCATGGGCTGACAATGGCCATTGGCGAACGAAGAATAGAGGCCCGCATCCAAGAGAAGGACAAGGCGCGGGCACAATACGAACAGGCCAAACAGGACGGGCGCACGGCATCGCTGCTGGAGCAGCACAGGCCGAATGTGTTTCAGATGAACGTGGCCAACATCATGCCCGGTGACAGTCTGGTGGTGGAACTGCGCTACACCGAGCTGCTGGTGCCGCAGGAAGGCATGTATTCCTTCGTCTATCCCACCGTGGTCGGGCCGCGCTACAATGGTGAAACGGGCACCGAGGTGGCGGCCATATCCGGTGGTTGGACCAGCAACCCGTATCAGGCCGAGGGCGAGGCACCGCTCTATGCCTTCACGATGAGCGGAACGCTTAAAACAGGCATTCCCATCCAACGCGCAAGCTGCACCACGCACAACCTCGACATTGCCTTCAAGGGCAAGGATGCGGCAAGTTTCACGCTGCGGGCAGGGGAGGAACAGAGTGGCGATCGCGACCTGATATTCAACTATCAATTGCGTGGCAACGATGTGGAATCGGGCATATTGCTCTACGAGGGCAAGGACGAGAACTTCTTCCTCGCCATGATAGAACCGCCCAAACGCGTTACGCCCGATATGATACCGCCCCGCGAATACCTCTTTGTGGTGGATGTTTCGGGGTCGATGAACGGGTTTCCCATAGAACTCTCGAAGGAACTGATGCGCAACCTGCTGGGCACCTTGCGGCCCGAGGACCGCTTCAATGTGCTGCTCTTTGCCAGTGGCAATTTCAAGCTGTCGCCCGATGCATTGCCCGCCACCAAGGACAATATTGACAAGGGCATCCGCTTGGTGGAGCAACAACGCGGTGGTGGTGGCACCCAACTGCTGCCTGCCCTGCAAGAGGCCTTGGCCACCAAGAACGCTGAGGGCTATGCCCGCACGGTGGTCATTGCCACCGATGGCTACATCACAGTGGACCGCGAGGCCATAGACCATATCCATAAGCATCTGGGCGAGGCCAACTTCTTCACCTTCGGCATTGGCAGCAGTGTGAACCGCTATCTGCTCGAAGGTATGGCCAAGGCAGGAAAGGGCGAGGCATTTGTGCTCACCAGTGCGCAAGAGGCCAAGGAGGGCGCCAAGCGCTTTCAGGACTATATCGCTGCACCAGTGCTCACAGGCATCAAGGTGCAGTTGGACGGGCTGATGGCCTACGATGTGGAGCCTGCGCATGTGCCCGATGTGTTTGCCGAGCGGCCCATCATCATCCAAGGAAAATACAAGGGCAGCGCCTATGGCAAATTGCAGATAACGGGCACCACGGGCGCTGGGGCCTACCGCAAGGAGATGGACATCACGCCTGCATTGGCAAGCAAGGACAACGAGGCGCTGCGCCACCTCTGGGCCCGCAAGCGCATCGAACTGCTGGACGACCTTGCACAGTTCGGACGCACGGACGAATCCAAGAAGGAGGTGACCGAGCTGGGGCTGCGCTACAACCTGATGACGCAATACACCTCTTTCTTGGCAGAAGACAGCGAAGTGCGCAATCGCGGAGGGCAGCAGACCACCATCGTGCAACCGTTGCCCTTGCCCAAAGGGGTGAGCGATATGGCCGTAGGCCACAACATTGGCGGGCAGGCCTATGGCGGCATCTACCAGCAGCCCTCTGTGGCAGAGCTTACGCTGAGCGAACCTGCCCGCATGGCATCGCATCTTGCCGATGCGGAACGCAAGATGACCCGCGAAGAAGACCGCGAGACCCAAGCGAAGGCCAAGCAGAGCACAATACTTACCACAGCCGAGGTGATGCCGACCTATACGGGTGGCGAAGCGGCCATGCGCCACTACATTACAGCTAAGCTGAACCTGACGCCTGCCGAAATGGAGGCTGTGCGGGTAGGCAAGTTGCGGGCGACATTCGTAGTAGGCGCAGATGGCAGCGTCAGCGAGGTGAATGTGCTCGGCACGGCCGACAAAGCATTGAAGGAGCGCATCCGCAATATGTTCCTCGCCATGAAGGGCTGGACCGCAGGCCGCACCGCGGGCAAGGCAGTGGCCGTAAGGATGGAAGTGAACCTATGATGTGATAGCTGTAGGAAGAGACCGCATCCCGCCATGGCGCGGGGTGCGGTTTTTTTTATGGCTTTGTACCTTCTCTATTGCGGATCACCGAGCGCCTCGGCCAGAAATCTCGCAGCCGTTATTATCGCGCTAAGCTCGAAGGGCTTTGAACTGATAGGCCTGCCGCGGTAGGAAGCGGAGTATCTCTACCCGAACGTCACCACCAGATCATCCGCCTCCACCAGCGTTCCGCCTGTCAGCACGGTCTTGCGGATGGTGACATCCTCGGGGGCAGTGACGGTCGTCTCCATCTTCATGGCCTCGATGACAAAGAGGGGCTGGTTCTTCTTCACGGCCTGTCCTTCTTTGACGAACACGTTGCTCAATAGCCCTTGCAGCGGGGCGCCCAGGTGCAGCGGGTTGCCCTTCTCGGCCTTGATGTGCTCTTTGCGGATGATGTTCAGACTGCGGTCCACCACCTTGATGTTGCGCGTCTGTCCGTTGACACGGAAGAAGAGCGTTCTGCGGCCGTCCTCGTCCGAAGGGCCGATGCTCTGCAGTTCGCACACCATGTTCTTGCCCTCGCCCAGCTCTATCATGGTCTCTTCGCGCAGTTTCATGCCGAAGAAGAAGTTCTTGGTCGGTATCTTGGAGATGTCGCCAAACTCGCGCACCTTGGCCCAATAGTCGGTGAACACCTTGGGATACATCAGGTAGCTGAGGTAGTCGGTGTACTTGATGGCCCCTTCGAACTTCTGCTTGAACTCCACGAACCCCGCCTCGAGGTCTATGGGCTCCAAGTGGCTGTTGGGGCGGTCGGTGAAGGGCGTGTCGCCTTTCAGGATGATGCGTTGCAGGTCTTGCGGAAAGCCGCCCACAGGCTGACCCAAATGGCCTTTGAAGAATTCCACCACACTCTCGGGGAAGCTGATGCTGTCGCCTTTTTCCAGCACATCCTGCACTGTTAGGCCATTGCTGACCAGATAGAGGGCCATGTCGCCCACCACCTTGCTCGATGGCGTAACCTTCACCACATCGCCAAACAGCAGGTTCACATCGGCAAACATGAGCTTGATGTCCTCAAACTTCTCGGCCAGTCCGAGGGCATAGGCCTGTGGTTTGAGGTTGCTGTACTGCCCGCCCGGGATCTCGTGCTCGAACACGCTGGCCGTGCTGGCCTTCATGCCGCTCTCGAACGGGTAGTAGAACTCGCGCACATTCTCGAAGTAGTTGGAGAAGCGGTTGAGGCTCTTCACGTCCACAGGGTTCTCGCGTTCGTGGAAGCGCATCATCTCCACAATGCTGTTGAAATTGGGCTGCGATGTCATGCCGCTCATGCTTGCCAGCGATACGTCCACCACGTCCACGCCCGCCTCGATGGCCTTCAGGTAGGTGGCAGATTGCAGTGATGAAGTGTCGTGCGTGTGCAGATGTATCGGGATCTTGACCGTGGCCTTCAGTCCGCTGACGAGCTCAGTGGCCGCGTAGGGCTTCAGCAGTCCGGCCATGTCCTTGATGGCGAGGATATGCGCCCCGGCATTCTCAAGTTCCTTGGCCAGTTGTAGGTAGTAGGCGAGGGTGTATTTGGTGCGCGATGGGTCGAGGATGTCGCCTGTGTAGCAGATGGCGCCTTCGGCAATGGCCTCGGTGCGGTTGCGCACATGGCCGATGCACGGGGCGAGGCCCTTCATCCAATTGAGCGAATCGAAGATTCGGAAGATGTCCACGCCCGTTTCCCACGACTTCTCCACGAATTCGGCCACCACGTTGTCGGGATAGGCCTTGTAGCCCACACCGTTCGACCCGCGGATAAGCATCTGCAACAGCGTGTTGGGGATGGCCTTGCGCAACTGTGCCAAGCGGTCCCATGGGTCTTCATGCAGGAAACGCAGGGCCACATCGAACGTGGCACCGCCCCACACCTCGTGGCTGAATATCTCGGGGTGATGCTTGGCATAGCTCTCGGCAACGGCCAGCATGTCGAAACTGCGCATGCGGGTGGCCAGTAGGCTCTGATGCCCATCGCGCATGGTGGTGTCGGTATAGTGGATCTGCTTCTCCTTCAGCAGCCAATCGCAGAAACGTTCGGGGCCAAGCTCGTTCAGCAGGTCCTTTGTTCCCTTCGGAAACGGGGCGTAGCGCTGGAATTCGGGCACCAATGGCCGCACGAACTTCTTGTCGTTGTCGATGGCCTTCACATCCGGATTGCCGTTGATGGTCACCTCGCCCAAGTATTTGGCAATGCGGGTGGCACGGTCGCGGCCTTTCACCCATTTGAAAAGTTCGGGATGCTCGGCTATGAAATTGACCGTGGCGTTCCCGTCCTTGAAAACAGGGTGATTCACAATGTTCTCCAAGAACCGGATGTTGGTCTTCACCCCACGGATGCGGTATTCCTGCAAGCAGCGGGTCATCTTGCGAGCGGCCCCGTCCAAGGTGCGCGAATGGGCGCACACCTTCACCAGCAGCGAATCGAAATAGGGGCTGATGCGCACCCCGCTATAGACACTTCCGGGGTCGAGGCGGATGCCGAAACCTTCTGCAGCGCGATAGGCGATAATGGTGCCGTGGTCAGGCTTGAAATCGTTCTCGGGATCCTCGGCCGTGATGCGGCATTGGATGGCATAGCCGTTCACGCTCACAGCGCTCTGGTCGGGGATGGCGATCTCGTCCTCGGTCAGTTTGAAGCCCATCGCGATACGGATCTGCAGCTTCACGATGTCGATGCCCGTCACCATCTCAGTCACGGTGTGCTCCACCTGAATGCGGGGGTTCACCTCAATGAAATAGACGCGGCCATCCCGATCCACAAGGAACTCCACGGTGCCCACATTATTGTAGTTGACCGCCTTGGCCAATCGGATGGCGTAGTCGAATAGCTGTTGGCGCACGGTGTCGTCCAAGCCTTTGGCTGGGGCCACTTCCACCACCTTCTGGAACCTGCGTTGCACAGAGCAGTCGCGTTCGTGGAGGTGCACCGTGTTGCCAAAGTTGTCGGCCACGATCTGCACCTCGATGTGCTTCGGATTTTCAATGTATTTCTCCAGAAAAACGGTGTCATCCCCAAAGGCTCGGCCCGCTTCGCGCTTGGCCTCGTTGAAGGAGTTCTCCAAGGTGGATGCATCGCGGATCACGCGCATGCCACGACCGCCACCGCCCGATGCGGCCTTCAGCATCACGGGGAAACCGATGCGCTGCGCCTCGCTCAGTGCGATGGTCGCATCAGTCAGTTCCACGTTGCTGCTTTCGATGATAGGCACTTGGCATTCCAGCGCCACGAGCTTGGCGGCCACCTTGTCGCCCAACTTGCCCATCACTTCCGGTTCGGGGCCTATAAATACTATACCGTTGTCCTTACACTTCTGCGCAAACTCCTCGTTCTCCGACAAGAAACCATAGCCCGGATGGATGGCGTCCACGTTCTTCTCCCGTGCCAGATTGATGATCTCGTCAATGTCGAGATAGGGTTTCAGTGGCTCGTTCTCCTTGCCGAGCTGATAGCTCTCATCGGCCTTGTAGCGGTGCAGCGAATAGCGGTCCTCGTAGGTATAGATGGCCACGGTGCGCAGTTTCAGTTCCACGCAGGCACGCAGGATGCGGATGGCGATCTCGCCTCGGTTGGCCACAAGTACTTTACGGATCTTCATTGGTCGTTATATCAGGAAAGAGGCGAAAATAAGGCAATAGGGCAGGAGGGAAGGGCGGGAGTTGTGAGGGGTTGTTCACAGGGGATGAACAGTGGCCTCGCCCACTCAGGCCATCACATGCGCGTCAGCCACAAGCCTGCCCACACGGCCAAGAGACCAGTGAGTATGCTGGCAGCGATATAGACCAAGGCGGTGGCGTGCTGCCCCGACTGAAAGAGGGCAAGGTGCTCGGAGGTGAAGGTGGAGAAAGTCGTGTAGCCCCCGCAGAAACCCGTTATGAGCAGCAACCGCAGCTGTGGGTCGGTGGTCTGCCCACGGCCCAGATAGCCGATGAGCAGCCCGATGAGCAGGCAGCCTACCACATTGGCCATAAACGTGGCGAGAGGAAAACTGCCCGTGAAATAGCGGGCTGTGAGCAGCGTGGTCACGTAGCGCAACACACTGCCTGCCGCACCGCCTATGCCAACAAGTAGGATGTGTTTCAGCATGATAGCCTGTTTGCCCATGCCGCTATGGCGGATGGATGGCGTGAAGGTGCTGCTTTTTTCCGTTCAGCGGGAAGCATCGGGCAGCGCTTTGGCTCAGATATAGGCCGAATCCTTGCCTTTCTTCTTGAACTTGCGCTCTTCGCTGCGTTTCACAAAGCCGATGAGAAATTTCTTGAAGCCCGGCACATCCTTCATCTTCGGGTTCTCGCCCTTCTTTTTGAAACGGTCGAAATAGTTCTTCGTGGCCAGCACGGCAAAAGCTGCGCAGGTGTTATGGTCCAGCACATCGCTCAGATTGTTGAGCTTGATGGCCTTCACGCCCAGGTCGGTCATCTTCTGGTAGGCCACTTCCGAGTTCTGATAATGCACCTCCTTATCGCCCTTGCAGTAGCAGAGTTGCACGGGTGCCTCCGGTTTCCAATCGGTCAGGTTGTTCTCCTGCAGGCGTTTCTTGAAGGCGAAGTCGGGGTCGTTGAGGTAGGCGTTGATGTACGATTCCTTCACCACATCCTTGGGAATGGCCGGCAGATATTTGTTCAGCTCGTCCAGTGTGCGCCTGTCGTTGTCCTCGAAAAACTGTGGGAAAAGCGTGTCAAACGGAGCGCGGAATATCTCATAGGGGTCCTCCGTGTCAAGAATGTTGTAGGCTATCTGGTAAGACAGCAGCAGGTAGGGCAGATAGAACGGCCGCGGATATTCCTGAAACATGTATTGCGCCTGCATGCCCGTCATATCGTAGGCGCCAGACATGGGCGATGATGC